>JADJZB010000006.1 GCA_016719485.1 Holophagales bacterium | reverse complement strand
CCTTCGTAGTTCTGCCCGTAGATGCTCGAGTCCTCGGGGACCGGGTTCCACTTGTAGTTCTGGTAGCTGACCGTGGCCTCGTTGAGGACGTTCCCGAGGATGATCGTGTGCTTGCCGCGGACCGTCCAGACGTCGTTCTTGACGTTCTCGGCGGCCTGATAGCTCGTCGCACCGCCGAAGCCGCGGATGTCGGTCTCGTGACGGTAGTCCCCCGGAGACGTCGACGTTGAGCTGTCGTTGAGGGTCGCGGAGAGCTGCCGAAGAAGGAGCGTCGACCGGAACTCGCTCGGGTAGAGCCCCTGGTACTGGGTGAAAGCCCTGCCGGAAGGCCGGGGACCAGCCCCCACGTCCCGGCCGGGACCTCGTTCTCGCGGTCCCGGGAGTTCCCCTCGTAGGCTGCGAAGAAGTGGACCTTGTCCTTCACGATGGGGCCGCCCAGGCTCAGCCCCGGCTGCCAGCGGGTGTATTCCGGGCTTGACGGCTTCATACCCGCCTGGTCCCGCCTTCCCTTGCGTGACGCCGTCGATCGCGACGAGGCTCTTGTTCTGGTAGTAGGCGAAGACCTCGCCGCGGAGATCGTTGCCCCGGACTTCGTCACCGCGGTAGATCACGGCGCTCGACGCCTTCTGGTACTCCGCCTGAAGTTCTGGGTGATGACTTGAACTCTGGACGGCGTTCTGCGGGAAGGATTCCCTTGCTGGAATCCTGCCCGACCGACCCCCTGGAGGATGTCGTTCTTGTAGCTCGTTCCGTCGATGAAGACGTTCGTATTCATCGAGCGCTGGGCGCCGTAGCTGAACTCCTGACGCTCCTCGTCGCGCGAGATGCGGACGCCGGGGCGATGACGGCGGCGTTCAGGAAGTTCCGCGACGACTGAGGAAGCATCTGGAGCTGGTCCGTGCCGACGTTCGTCCCGATCTCCGACGTGATCCGCTCACCTGGGCCTCGGCCGACGTGGCGACGACCGAGACCTCCGCGGCGAGCTTGCCGGGCTTCAGCGCGATGTCCTGCGTCAGGCTCTGGCCGACGCCGACCTGAATCGCCTTCTTCCAGGGCTCGTGGGCGCCGGTGGCGACGGCGACCTCGTACCTCCCGGCCGGGACGACGAGAACGTACGTGCCGTTCACCGCGACCGCTGCCGAGGATCTCGTGCCGGACGCGGTGTTCACGGCCAGACCGTGACGCCGGGGATCGGTCCCTGCGGAGTCGGTGACCGTACCCCGCACCTGGGCCCGTCGTCGTCTGCCCGAACGCGGGCAGGGCGACGAGGGTCACGGCGACGAGGACGACGGCCGGGATGGTCAGGAGGGCCTTCAGCCCTGCGTTTCGTCTCATGATGCCTTCCTCCTTCGATCGGATGCTCTGTCGGATGCGGGATGGGAAGCGGGCGCGACGGGACACGGCCCGGTCGTGGTGACCGCCCCGCGGCGTCCGGTCGAATCCCGGAGGACGAGGCGGATCGGAAGGACCTCGCGGGCCGCGTGCGAGGCTCCGTCCCCCGACACCTCGACCAGGAGCCGGGCCAGCGCCCGCTCGCCGAGGGTGCGGATGTCGAGGCGTACCGTCGAGAGCGGCGGGCTCGCGAAGCGCGCGATCGGGATGTCGTCGAAGCCCGCGACGGCGATCTCCTCCGGGACCCGCACGCCCGCGCGCCGGAGCGCGAACAGGATGCCGATCGCCATCGAGTCGTTCGCCGCGAAGATCGCGGTCGGCCGCGGCGAGAGCCTGACGATGGCCTCTCCCGCCGCCTGGCCCGACTCCTCGCCGAAGTCCCCTTCGAGCTCGATGAGCGCCTCCGGCGGCCGTCCCGCGGCACGGAGGGCGTCCCGGCATCCCCGGCGACGCTCGGCGGCATCGAAGTTCGACGCCGGGCCCGTGACGAAGGCGAGGCGCCGGTGGCCGAGGTCCAGGAGGTGCGTCACCATGGCGCGCGCCCCTCCCCGGTTGTCGACGTTCAGCGCGGGCTGGAGCGCTCCCCCGGGAGCCGAGTTCAGGAAGACCACCGGAAGCGAGGGAGGGAGACACCCCTCGAGCTCGCGGGGCGAGGCGTTCGGGGACATGACGATCACGCCGTCGACCCGACCGTGCATCGCCCGGAGAACGGCCCGGGTCTCGGCGACGTCGCTGTGGGACGAGGAGACGAGGACGTGATACCCGGCCTGCCTCGCGGTGAGGTCGATGCCGTGGATGACCTCGGAGAAATACTCACCCCACATGTCGGGCAGGACGACGCCGATCGTGTTCGTCCGGTTCGTGATGAGGCTCCGGGCCGCCGCGTTCGGCGAATACCGGAGGCGCGCGACTTCCGCCTCGACGCGCAACCGCGTCTCGTCCTTCACCACGGCCGTCCCGTTGACGACGCGGGAGACGGTGGCGACGGAAACCCCGGCGGCCTGCGCCACCTCCCGGATCGTGACGCCGGCGCCGGCCGCCTCGGGCGCGCTGCGTCCGGCGTTCCTGGCTCGGGGGGCGGTTCGGCGACTCGGGGTCATCGCGAATGTAATCGTTTACATTCGGACGTTACCTCCGCGCGCCACGCGAAGTCAATCGGGAATTCACCCGGAATTCACCGGGGCTTCTCCCGGGGCTCGCCGAAGGACGGAGCCGGCCGCGCCGGCTCTCCGCCTGGGCGCGATAATCCATCCCCGTGACGCCCAGTCCCGTCGCCAGCGCCTTTCCCGTGCTCCCTTTCGCAACCGGCTCGCGGGGCGCGCGCTGAGCGTCGACGTTCCAGCCCTTCTTCTCAGCGTGAAGCTCTCGGCCGCCACCGCGGCCGTGCTGGTCGCGCTCGGTCTGCCGCTGGCCGCCTGGCTCGCGTTCTCGACCGCCCGATGGAAACCGCTCGTCGAGGCCGTCGTCGCCCTTCCGATCGTCCTCCCCCCGACCGTTCTCGGCTTCTACGTCCTCCTCCTCCTCGGCCCGAACGGGCCCGTCGGCCGCGCGGTCGAGTCGCTCTTCGGAGCCCGGCTCCCCTTCACGTTCGAGGGGCTCCTCGTCGCCTCCGTCCTCTACAGCCTTCCGTTCGCGGTCCAGCCGTTCGCCGCGTCGTTCGCGGCGGTCGACCGGTCGCTGCTCGAGGCCGCCGCCTCTCTCGGCGCCTCCCCTTTCGAGACCTTTCGCCGGGTCGTCCTACCCCTTTCGCGCGCCGGGGTCGTCACGGGCATCGTCCTGTCGTTCGCCCACACCCTCGGCGAGTTCGGGGTCGTTCTGATGATCGGCGGCAACATCCCGGGGGAGACCCGGACCGTCTCCGTCGCCATCTACGATCACGTCCAGGCGCTCGACTACGACTCCGCAGGAGCCACGTCGCTGGTGCTCCTCGCCGTCTCCTTCGCCGTCCTCGCCGCCACGTACGCCCTGCAGCGCCGAACCGTCTCCGCATGGCCGCACCGCTCGAAGCCCGCTTCGTAAGGCGGTTCCGGGGAGGGCCGGCGATCTCCGCCGACCTCGTCCTCCCCGGCGGCGACGGCCCCGTGACGGTCCTCTTCGGCCCCTCGGGTTCCGGAAAGACGACCGTCCTTCGCGCTCTCGCGGGCCTCGACCGCCCCGACGAGGGAACGATCGTTCAGGGGGACGAGACCTGGCTCGACACGGCACGAGGCGTCTTCGTCCCAGCCCGCCGCCGCAGGGTCGGGCTCCTCTTCCAGGACTACGCCCTCTTCCCGCACCTCACGGCACGCCAGAACGTCGCATTCGGCCTGCACCGAACCGGGAGCGCCGAACGGGCGCGGCGGACGGCGGAGGTGCTCGCGCTGCTCAAGCTCGACGGCCTCGGCGATCGGCGTCCGGCGGAGCTCTCGGGCGGCCAGAGGCAGAGGGTCGCCCTCGCCCGTGCCATCGCCCCCTCTCCCCGGCTGCTCCTTCTGGACGAACCGCTCTCGGCTCTGGATGCGCCGACCCGCGAGGAGCTCCGCGGGGATCTGCGAGCGCTCCTCCTGCGGCTCGGCGTCCCGGCCATCGTCGTCACGCACGACCGTATCGAGGCGCTTGCCCTCGGCGACCGGATGGCGGTCATGGTCGACGGAGGGATTCGGCAGCACGGCCGGGTGGCCGACGTTTTCGAACGGCCGGCAGACCGGGACGTGGCGCGCTGCGTCGGCGTCGACACGGTCCTCGCAGGGCGTGTCGTCGAGGCCGCCGAGGACCTCGCCACCGTCGAGGCGCACGGCCTGCGCCTCGCGGCCGTCGATCGCGGCCTCCGGGGAGACGTCTGGGCCCTCCTCCGCGCTGAGGACGTCACCCTCGAACAAGGCGGCGGCGCCCGGAGCAGCGCCCGAAACCACCTCCCCGGCATCGTCGCGTCCGTCACCTCAGAGGGACCCCTCGTGAGGGTCGTCCTCACCTGCGCGGGCACCCGCCTCTCGGCCCTCATCACCCGTGCCTCCCGAACCGAGCTCGCCCTGGCGGAAGGCGCGGAGGTCTTCGCCGTCATCAAGGCGCCATCGATCCACCTCGTGCCGCGGACGTGAGCCCGGGTCGCACACCCGGCCCTGGCTGCGACCGCTCTTCAAACCCCGAAAGCCCGTTCCGCCGTACAGTCCCTGCGAAAGAGGAATGCACTCCATGAACGACAACCGGCCCCATTCCCTTCCCCGCCGCGTCTTCTCCGGCCTCGGCCGCGGCCTCGACCAGTCCCGCCGCGTCTTCGTCAACGTCCTCTTCCTCGTCCTCGTCGTCGGCCTCCTCGCCGCCGCCCTCGCGGGCGGGCCGAAGGTCCCGAAGGGAGCTGCGCTCGTCGTCGCCCCGAAGGGCAACCTCGTCGAGCAGGTCGCGGCCCGCTCGCCGCAGGACCTCGTCGCCGGGCTCGCCGGGAGCGGCAGGGCCGAGGAGACCCTCCTGAAGGACGTCCTCGACGCCCTCGCCGCCGCGAAGGACGACGCGCGGATCTCCGCCGTCTACCTGGACCTCGACGAGATGGGCGGGGCCGGGATGACGGTCCTCGAGGACGCCGCGGCCGCCCTGCGCGACTTCCGCACGTCGGGCAAGAAGGTCATCGCCGCGGGCGACGCCTTCGACATGCGCGGGTACTACCTCGCCGCGCAGGCCGACGAGGTCCTCCTCAATCCGGATGGAATGGTCCTGATCGAGGGCTTCGGCCGCTACAGGACGTACTACCGCGAGGGCATCGACAGGCTCGGCATCACCTGGAACGTCTTCCGCGTCGGCGAGTACAAGTCGGCCGTCGAGCCCTACCTCAGGAACGACATGTCTCCCGAGGCGAAGGAGGCCGACCTCGAGTGGCTCGGCGACATCTGGCGGGCGTACCTCGCCAGCGTCTCCAAGGCACGCAAGACGACACCGGAAGCGCTGACCGCCTTCATCGAGGGCATGCCCGAGCTCCTGAAGGCCACCGGCGGCGACACGGCGAAAATCGCCCTCGAAGCAAAGCTGGTGGACAAGCTCGCCGCCCGCGACGAGGTGCGCAAGCGGATGATCGCCCTCGCGGGCGAGGACGAGAAGTCGAAGTCGTTCAAGCAGGTCGCGATGGCCGACTACCTCGAGGCGCTCGGCAGCGACCGGCCCGGCGCGAAGGGCAAGGGCGACAAGGTCGCCGTCGTCGTCGCCAAGGGCGAGATCGTCGACGGGTCGGCCGGACCGGGCCGGATCGGCGGCGATTCGACCGCCGCCCTCATCCGGAAGGCCCGGCAGGACGAGAAGGTCAAGGCGATCGTCCTGCGGGTCGACAGCGGCGGCGGCAGCGCCTTCGCCTCGGAGGTGATCCGCCGCGAGCTCCAGCTCGCCCAGGAAGCGAAGAAGCCCGTCGTCGTCTCGATGGGGTCCGTCGCCGCCTCGGGCGGCTACTGGATCGCGACCTCCTCGGACGAGATCTGGGCCAGCCCCGAGACCATCACGGGCTCGATCGGCATCTTCGGGATGTTCCGCACCATCGAGAAGCCGCTCGCGAAGTACCTCGGCATGCACGTCGACGGCGTCGGCACGACCTCCTGGGCCGGCGCCCTGCGAATCGACCGCGAGCTGCAGCCGAGGGTCGGCGAGTCGATCCAGCAGATGATCAACCACGGCTACGAGGAGTTCCTCGTGCGCGTGGGCAAGGCCCGCAGGATGAGCCGCGACGACGTAGACAGGATTGCCCGCGGCCGGGTCTGGAGCGGAGCCGACGCGAAGGAGCGCGGCCTCGTCGACAAGCTCGGCGGCCTGCAGGACGCGATCGCCTCGGCGGCGGCGAAGGCCAAGCTCGGCAAGACGTACCAGGTGACGTACGTCGAGAAGGAGCAGTCGCTCAAGGAGCGGCTGATGGCCAGCCTCTCGGTCCGCGCGACCCGGATCGCCGCGGCGTTCGGCACCACCCTCGCGCCCAGCCCGGAGCCGGCCGCGGGAGCCGGAGCCGCCATCCTCCGGGCCGTCGCGGACGAGGCCGACCGCCTCTCCGTCTGGAACGACCCCCGCGGCATCTACGCCCACTGCTTCTGCGAGGTGAAATAGCCTCTCGCGAGGACTGCGTGCCCCCGGCCGCCCCACCTCCCGGGGGCAACCTTCCTCGTCGTATCCTGCGGAGTACGCTGCCGTCTGGCACAGGAAGTGCCTGCGGGCGGTGAACATGAAGAGCCCTGCCGGATTCCTCCTCGCAGCACTCCTCCTGCCGGGAATCTCAGCGGCCCAGCAGGCGGAGGTCGTCCCCCGAACGGCCGCGTCCGTCGAGCTCAATCTCTTCAACCTCGACGTCGTCGTGACGGACGCGAAGGGAAAGCCGGTACACGGCCTGAAAGCCGTCGACTTCGAGGTCCGGCACGACGGCAAGCCCGTCCAGGTCACGAACTTCAGCGAGATCCGGGGAGGGGCGATGCCCGCCGGGAGCGCCGAAGCACCCGATCCACCCGACGCCCCGGCGCGCACGGGCGACGAGCCCGGAGCCGGGACCGCCGCGTCGCGCCCGCCGCGTCGCATCGTTCTCTTCTTCGACCGGCTCCAGATGCCGGACGCGCGGCAGCGGGGAGAGCTCTTCGGCTCGATTCGCGGGTTCCTGGAGAAATCGCTCGGGGAGGGGGACGAGGCGATGATCGTCACCTGGAGCCGGACGATCCGGACGGTTCAACCGTTCACGGGCGACCCGGACCGGCTCGACGAGACCCTCCAGTCCATCGAGCGCCAGAGCGGCCGCATCGCGACCGAGAAGGCGGAGCTCGACATGCTGCGGGCCGAGGACTCCTGGTTCACGCAGCTGGCCGAGGAGCCGGCCCCCGGCAGCGGATATCTCCAGCCGATCGTCGGGACGGACTTCGGCGGGTACAAGCCGTCGGCCGAGCTGGCCGCCCAGCAGGCGTACTTCGAGATGAAGGCGAAGACCGCCGCCCTCAAGGGGCTCACCGCGACGCTCGGCGGGATGGACGGGCGGAAGGTCCTCGTCTTCGTCTCCCACCGCTTCTCCCGGTACGCCGGCCTGGAGTTCTTCCTCAAGAGCCGCTCCGACGTGTCGGACCTCGGCGACCCTCGGACGAGACAGTTCGACACGAAGCGGTACCTCGAGGACGTGACGCGATCGGCGAACGCGAACGGCGTCACGCTCTACGCGGTCCTCCCCTCCGGGCTGGAGTCGCCTCAGCCGTCCGCGGCCGAGACGCTCGGCATCGCGCCCGAGGCCGAGAGCGGGGCGCTCGGCGGGCGCGAGGAGCTCGCGCTGAACAACGAGATGGAGGCGCTCGCCTTCGTCGCCGAGAAGACGGGTGGGGTTGCGACGGTGGGGGCCGGGAGCGTTCCGGCATTCATCGAACGCGTGTCGGCCGATCTCGACTCCTCGTACTCGCTCGGGTATCCGGCGCCAGCAGGCGGCGGCCGTGCCGCCTCCGTCTCGGTGCGCCTGCGCAACCGCGAGCTGAAGGTGCGCGTGCGCGGCTCCCTCGTGGAGAAGACCCTCGAGGAGCAGATGAAGGACCGGGTCCTCGCCCACCTCTTCAAGCCCGACGGCCAGGCGCGCATTCCGATCTGGGCGACGTCGACTGCAGCACCTGGTCCGAAGGGGAAGTACCGGATCCGGGTGGAGATCCACATCCCCATCGCCTCGCTCGTGCTCCTGCCCACGGCGAAAGGAGTGGGAGGCACGTTCTCGGTATTCGTGGCCTCCGTTGCGCCCGAAGGGGACTTCTCAGAGGTCACCCGGAAGAGCCAGCCCTTCGAGGTGCCGGGGCAGGACGTCGAGACCGCGAAGGCGGGGCACTACACCTACGAGCTCGAGATCGAGAGCGCGGGACCGGAGGCGCGCGTCTGCGTCGGGGTCTGGGACGAGAAGGGCAACGAAGCCGGCTTCGCCGTCGTGAAGCCCTCGGGCTCCTGAGCCTCAGCGGGCCAGGCGGACGCCGGACGCCGCGGCGGACGGCGTCACGGACTGCGGAAGATGGGTCCCTTCCACCCAGACGATCCGCTGACGCTTCAGCCTCTCGGCGAGCTCGGTGACGGCGAGGTCGAGCTGGCGGGTGCTGGAAACCTTCCGCCCTCCCCCCCACCGGGCCGCTTCGGGCGAGAGCTTCATCCCGATCGACCAGACGTGCAGAGGCACCCGGAGCTTCTCGAGAAAGCTCACGGCCTCGCCGGCCGACAGGAGGCTCCCGTCCTCGGCCTCGGGGCCGAGGATGAGCACGACCGCCCGGCGCCTCTCACCCTCGGCAGCGGCGAGCGCCGCCACGGCCACCGCGTCCGCGAGACGCTGTCCCTTGCGGGTCCAGGCGGGACCGTCGATGAGCCGGCCGGCGATCCAGCTGGTCGCGCCGTCGACCCGCCCGAGCCGGCGCGAGATCGGGTAGACGTTCGCGACCATCGTCGACTGCGCGGTCATCTGCCCGACCGGAAAGAGAAAGCGGTACGAGAAGTCGTCCGGGAGGCCCGACGGGGTCGGTACGACGGGCGCCCTGTACGACCGCCGGAACCGCTCGAGCGCGCTCCCCTCGAAGACGAGAACGACGTCGGCGGGCCCTTCCTCCACCGCGGCGACCTCCAGCCCGCGTCCGTCCTTTTCGAACCAGCCCGAGAGGAGATCCGGGGAGGGAAGGACGAGGCCTTCGTCGAGCTCGACCGCCACCGCCGTCATCTCCGTGAAAGCCTCGATCCTCCGCGGACCCCCGAAGATCGCCTCGGCCGTGGCGCGGACGTCCCCGCCGAAGTCGAGCTCGGCCCGCAGGGAGTGGACCTGGCTCGGGTCGTGGGGCGGGACCTCGATACGGGAGGGGTCGGTCACCGGAACCGGCTTTCCGTCGAACGTCACGGAGACCGCCCGGGGAACCTCTCCCGTCAGGCTGCGCCACGTCAACCGTGCGATCCGCCCCTGGTCTCCCTGGCCCGGCTCGAGAGTGAAGCTCGCCTCGGCGGCGGACCGCGGCCGGTTGATCCACTGCCGCGCCTCCTCGAGCCGCCGACCCTTCGCGTCGAAGGCGACGGCGACCAGCTCGTGCGGGGCCGGATCGCACCCGAGGTCGAGCGGCGTCGCGAAGGGCGCGCTCAGCGCCGCTACCGGCCTGCCGTCGAGGAAGAGCTCGACCCTGTGAACGCTCGCGGCCGCGACGAGCTGCACGTTGACGATCCCGAAGACGAGGCCGACGAAGAGGGAGGCGAACGAGATCATGGCTCTCCATCGTATTCTGCGACGCGCGGCGCGCTTTGGCACCCGGCTCGCGCAGCGACGGTGAACATGAAAATACCCGCTGGCCTCCTCCTTGCTGCTCTCCTCCACCCGGGGCTTTCGCTGGCGCAGGCGCCGGCGCCGGTCCCTCGCTCGACGGCGTCGGCAGAGCTGACCCTCTTCAACCTCGACGTCATCGTGACGGACCCGGCGGGACACCCCGTTCACGGCCTCACGGCCCGGGACTTCGAGGTCCGCCACGACGGCAAGACCGTCGGGGTGACGAACTTCAGCGAGATCCGCGGCGAGGCTTTTCCGTCTGCGACCGTTCGACCGTCCGGGACGGCCGAGCCGGGAGCGGCGCCGGCCGCCGCACCGTCAGCGCCCCGCCCGCCCCGGCGCATCGTCCTCTTCATCGACCGGCTCCAGATTCCCGACGCGAATCAGCGCGGCGAGCTCTTCGACGCGATCCGCGGCTTCCTCGAGGGAACGCTCGGGGAAGGCGACGAGGCGATGATCGTGACCTGGAACCGCTCGATCCGGACGGTTCTCCCGTTCACGGACGACCCCGAGAAGCTCGAGAGCTCGCTGGCTGCCGTCGAGAAGCAGAGCGGCCGGATCGCGACCGAGAAGGCGGACCTCGACCTGCTGCAGGACGAGGACGCCTGGTTCACGTCGCTAGCGCTCGACCCTCGTATCGGGACGGACTTCGGAGGGTTCACGCCGACCGCGACGCTCTTCGCCCAGCAGGCGTACTTCGAGATGAAGGCGAAGACGAACGCCTTGAAGGGGCTCACCGCCACGCTCGGCGGGATGGACGGTCGGAAGGTCCTCGTCCTGGTCTCCCACCGCTTCTCCCGGTACGCCGGAATGGAGTACTTCCTGAGAGCCCGCTCCGACGTGACGACCCTGGGCGAATCGGAGACGAAGGCGTTCGACACCAGGAGGTTCCTGGAGGACGTCACCCGGTCGGCGAACGCGAACGGGGTGACGCTCTATGCGGTCTTCCCCTCCGGGATGGACGCCCCCCTTCCGTCGGCGGCGGACGCGGCCATGACCGCTCCGGGCCCCACCAGCCAGCCCCTCGGGGGGCGCGAGCACCTCGCGCTGGCCAACGAGATGGAGGCGCTCTCCTTCATCGCCGAGAAGACCGGCGGCGTCGCCGCCGTCGGCGCCGGCAGCCTTCCGGCCTTCATCGACCGCGTCTCGGCGGACCTCGACTCCTGGTATTCCCTCGGCTATCCCGGACCGACCGGCGCCAAGCGCGCCGCTTCCGTGACGGTGCGTGTGCCGGGCCGGAAGGTGACCGTGAGGGTGCGCGGCTCGCTGGTGGAAAAGACCCCCGAGGAGCAGATGCAGGACCGGGTGCTCGCGCACCTCTTCAAACCCGATGGCCGCGCGCGGATTCCGATCCAGGCGTCCTCCACCGTCGCGCCGGACCAGAAGGGGAAGTACCGGATCCGCGTCGAGATCCGGATTCCCATCGCCTCGCTCGTGCTCCTCCCGACGGCGAAGGGGGTGGCAGGTGCGTTCTCGGTCTTCGTGGCCTCCGTCGCGCCCGAGGGGGACTTCTCCGAGGTCACGCGCAGGAGCCAGACGTTCGAGGTCCCCGCACAGGACCTCGAGACGGCGAAGGCCGGGCACTACACCTACGAGCTCGAGATCGACAGTGCCGGGCCCCAGGCCCGTGTCTGCGTCGGCGTCTGGGACGAGAAGAGCAACGACGCCGGGTTCGCGGTGGTGAAGGCGGCGGGCTCACCCGATCCGTCGGGTCCCTGAGCCCCGACGGCGATACCATCCGCCGGATGGACTTCGCCCTTCTCGCCAGAGCCCGCGCGTGGCGCGACGCCGACCCCGACCCCGAAACGGCCCGCGAGGTGGACCGCCTCCTCGCCGAAGGTGAAGAAGCCGGGCTTCTCGACCGCTTTCGCGGCGAGCTCGAGTTCGGTACCGCGGGCCTCCGGGGCCTCCTCGGCGCCGGTCCGAACCGGATGAACCGGGCCGTCGTCCGCAGGGCCACCGCCGGCGTCGCCCGCCACCTCCTCGCCTCCGTCCCCGACGCCGCCCGCAGGGGAGTGGTCGTCGCGCGGGACGCCCGCCGCGGAAGCGACGATTTCGCCCTGGAGACCGCAGGGGTCCTCGCAGGCCATGGCATCCGCGTCCACTTCTTCGTCGACCTCGCCCCGACCCCTCTCGGCGCGTTCGCCGTGAAGGAGCTCGGCGCGGCCGCCGGGGTCGTCGTGACGGCGAGCCACAACCCGCCGGCCTACAACGGCTACAAGGTTTACTGGGACAACGCCGCGCAGATCGTCCCGCCGGTCGACGCCGGAATCGCCGCCGAGATCGCATCGGCGGGCCCCGCGAACGCGATCCCGTTCCTGCCCCGCGCCGAGGCGGAGGCGCGCGGGCTCTTCGTTCCTCTCGGCGACGACCTGTGCCTCCGCTACCACGAGGCGATCTCGGGTCTCGTCCTCCATCCGGGAGACGGGCGCGACCTCGGCATCGTCTACACCGCGATGCATGGCGTCGGGGCCCGCTTCACGCTGGAGGCGCTCCGTCGATCCGGTTTCGCGAACGTTCACCCCGTTCCCGCCCAGAACGCGCCCGACGGCGCCTTCCCGACGGTGGCGTTCCCGAACCCCGAGGAACCCGGCGCCCTCGACCTCGCCCTGGCGCTCTGCGAGGAGACGAAGGCCGACCTCCTCCTCGCCAACGACCCGGACGCCGACCGCCTCGCCGCCGGCGCGAGGGACCGGGACGGCCGGATGCGCCTCTTCTCGGGCAACGAGCTGGGCGTCCTCCTCGGCGCGTACAGCCTCACGTGGCGGACGCCGAGACCCGCCAGGCCGCTCGTCCTGACGACGATCGTCTCCTCCAGCCAGCTCGGCGTCATCGCCCGCGACCTCGGGGCGGCGTATGCCGAGACGCTGACCGGGTTCAAGTGGATCGAGAACCGCGCCCTCGAGCTGGAGCAGAGCGAGGGCCGCACGACCGTCTTCGGCTACGAGGAGGCGCTCGGCTACTCCGTCGCCGACGTCGTACGCGACAAGGACGGCATCTCGGCCGCCCTCGTCTTCGCCGACCTCGCCGGCTGGTGCCGGGCCCGCGGCGTGACGGCGTGGGGCTACCTCGAGGAGATCCAGCGCGCCCACGGCCTCTTCCTCTCGGCACAGAAGAGCGTGACGATCCCCGGTGCCGAAGGGGCCGCGACGATCGCGGCCGTCATGGACGGGTTCCGCGCCCGTCCTCCCGCGGCGATCGGGGGCCTCCTGGTCGTCGAGACCCGCGACTACCGCGCCGGCGTGGCGGGCCTGCCGGCGTCCAACGTCGTCGCCTACCTGCTCGAAGGGGGGTCGCGCGTCACGCTGCGGCCATCGGGAACCGAGCCGAAGATCAAGTACTACTTCGAGCTGCGAGAAACGCCCGGCGAGGGCGAGGAGCTTTCCGCGGCGAAGGCGCGCGGCGACGTGCGTCTCAACGCTCTCGTCGCCGACTTCGTCCGGCTCGCCCTCGAGCGGGGGCAGCCCGGATAGGGCCGAGCCTCTGCCGCCACGCTACTCGACGCCGAAGACTGCCGTGGCGGTCTTGCAGCCCCACTTCGCCTGCAGGATGCCCGGGCCCTGGACCGCCGGTAGGAGGTAGGCCTCGCGGTTCCAGGGGTCGCAGACGACGACCTCGTCGCCCCACCCCGACGGATCGGCGCCGCTCCCCGGCTTGCGCCCGATGACGACGAACGCGTGCTTGCCGTTCGTCAGGTGCATCCACGCGAGCGGCCGGATCCCGAGGTCGTAGAGGAAGATGAACGCCGTGATGCTCTGCTCGTTGCAGTTCCCGGCCTTCGTCCGGATCGTGAGGGCCGAGATCTGGCGAAATCGTCCGATCACGTCCGTCGCGGCCCTTCCGCTCAGCTCGTCCCTGATCTGCAGCGCCCGGTTCGCTCCCGTCAGGAGCGGCAGGAACGCGGTCATGCCGCCCAGGAGCTTGTCGAGGGCATTCGGGTTCTCGCCTTCGATCGCCTTCCGGTTCTTTTCGTAGCTTTCGACATAGTCCCCCGCGCGGTTCGACGCGCCGAACGGGACGTTCGACTTGACGTACATGACGGCGTTGCGGGCCGTGGCCAGGGATCTCGTGACGTCAGCGGCCATGGTGCCTCCTGAAGCTCGGTGCCGGTTTCGGGGTCAGATACGGTGGGGCGGCCCCCCGGGTTTCGTGTCCACCGTCACGGCAGGCTCACTTGACGGGAGTGCTACCTTTTCCGACCTCATGGCCGCGACGCTCTACTCGAAAGTGTGGGACGCCCACACGGTGAGGGTCCTGCCCACCGGGCAGACTCAGCTCTTCGTGGGTCTCCACCTCGTCCACGAGGTGACGAGCCCCCAGGCGTTCGACATGCTTCGACTCCGCGGGCTGGGAGTCGCGTACCCCCGCCGGACCGTCGCGACCGTCGACCACATCGTCCCGACGGACACCCAGGCGCGCCCCTTCACCGATGCGATGGCCGAGGAGATGCTCTCGGTTCTCGAGAAGAACTGCGCCGAGTTCGGCATCCGCCTTCACGCCCTCGGCTCCGCCGGGCAGGGCATCGTCCACGTCATCGGGCCCGAGCTCGGCCTGACGCAGCCCGGCATGACGATCGCCTGCGGCGACAGCCACACCTCGACCCACGGCGCCTTCGGCGCGATCGCGTTCGGAATCGGCACCTCGCAGGTGCGCGACGTCCTCGCGTCCCAGTGCCTCGCGCTCGACCCGCTGAAGGTGAGGCGCATCGACGTCGAGGGCGCCCTCGGGCCGGGCGTCACCGCGAAGGACGTCGTCCTCGAGATCATTCGCCGCCTCGGCGTGAACGGCGGCGCCGGCTTCGCCTACGAGTACGGCGGCTCAGCGGTGGGGGCGATGTCGATGGAAGAGCGGATGACCCTCTGCAACATGTCGATCGAGGGGGCCGCCCGCGCGGGCTACGTCAATCCCGACGAGACGACGTTCGCCTACCTCGAGGGGCGCCCCTTCGCGCCGAGGGGCGACGCGTGGGACGCGGCCGTCGCACGGTGGCGTTCACTCGCCTCCGACGTGGACGCCGCGTACGACGACCGCTTCCGCCTCGACGCCAGGAGCATCGAGCCGAACGTGACCTGGGGGATCAATCCCGGTCAGTCGGTCCCCGTTTCCGGGCGCGTGCCCCGCCCTGCCGACGTCTCCGACGGCGAACGGGCCTCGGTGGCCGAGGCCCTCGACTACATGGGCTTCTCCGGCGGCGAGCCGATCGCCGGCACACGCATCGACGTCGCCTTCATCGGCTCGTGCACGAACGGGCGGCTCTCCGACCTGCGGGCGGCGGCCGACGCCGTGCGCGGCCGACGCGTCGCCCCGCACGTGAAGGCCCTCGTCGTCCCGGGGTCGGTCGCCGTGAAAGCGGCCGCGGAGCGCGAGGGACTCGACGAGGTGTTCCGCGCGGCCGGCTTCGAGTGGCGCAGCGCCGGCTGCTCGATGTGCCTCGCGATGAACCCCGACCGGCTCGAGGGGCGGCAGGTCTGCGCCTCCTCCTCGAACCGGAACTTCAAGGGCCGCCAGGGAAGCCCCGCAGGCCGAACGCTCCTGATGAGCCCCGCGATGGTCGCGGCCGCCGCGATCGCGGGCGAGGTCGTCGACGTGCGGACGGCCTTCGTCCCGGCAGGAGAGACGCGATGAGCCGCATCGACCGGATCCGGGGCACGGCCCTCCCCCTCCGTGGCGACGACGTCGACACCGACCGGATCATCCCGGCGCGCTATCTCAAGGCCGTGACGTTCGAGGGACTCGGCGAGCACGCCTTCGAGGACGACCGGATCGCGCTCGGGGGCGCACATCCGTTCGATGCCCCGCGATTCGCCGGAGCGACGGTCCTCCTCGTGAACCGCAACTTCGGCTGCGGCTCGTCCCGCGAGCACGCTCCGCAGGCGCTCTACCGGCGGGGCCTCCGCACCGTCGTCGGCGAGGGATTCTCCGAGATCTTCTTCGGCAACTCCGTCGCCCTCGGCCTGCCGTGCGTCACCGTCTCGCGCGGCGACGCCTCCGCCCTCCAGGAGCTCGCCGAGCGCGAGCCGGAGACGGAGGTCGTCGTCGACCTCGACGCGCAATGCGTCACGGCGGGAGCGTTCGAGGCTCCGATCACCCTCCCCTCCGCCGCCCGCGAGGCTTTTCTCACGGGGCACTGGGACGGGCTCAACGCGCTTCTCGAGCGTTTCGAAGAGGTCCGCGCGCTCGCGGCGCGCCTGCCCGGCGAACCCCCCATCCAGGTCCTGGCCACAGGTCGCGCTTGACATGAGGCCCCCGTTTCCCCCACAGTCCGCCAACTTTTCCGCATGAGCGCGACGCAAGCGACCTCCTCCCCCTACGCGATCCCGGAGACACCGGTCAGCCCGGTCGCTTCCGGCTCGGTCGTCCTTTCGCTGCTCGTCCTCGTCCTTCTTCTGGTCCTCGTTATCGGCCCTCCGGGGGTCGGTTGATCTAGGCCAGGAGCCACAAGAGATCAAACGGCCCCCGGGGAAACCCGGGGGTCTTCGTTTTTGGGCCAGCCGCAACGGAACGGAGACACGATGAGATCGGACGAAATCAAGAAGGGGATCGAGAGGGCGCCGCACCGGAGCCTGCTGCGCGCCACGGGTGTCGTCGGCGAAGGTGACTGGAACAAGCCGTTCGTCGCGATCGTCAACTCCTACGTCGACGTCGTCCCCGGCCACGTCCACCTCCGCGCGTTCGGCGCCCTGGTGAAGGCCGCCGTCCGGGCGGCGGGCGCCGTCCCCTTCGAGTTCAACACGATCGGCGTCGACGACGGGATCGCGATGGGGCACGAGGGGATGAAGTTCTCCCTCCCTTCCCGCGAGCTGATTGCCGACTGCGTGGAGACGATGCTCTCGGCCCACCGCTTCGACGGGATGGTCTGCATTCCGAACTGCGACAAGATCACCCCCGGGATGCTGATGGCGGCGGTCCGCCTCGACATCCCGGCCGTCTTCGTCTCGGGCGGCCCGATGGCGACCGGCCGCGACGGCGCCGGAAAGGCGATCGACCTCGTCTCCGTCTTCGAGGGTGTCGGCGCCTACCGGGCCGGAGCGATCGGCGAGGCGCGTCTCTCCGAGTTGGAGAAGAACGCGTGTCCCTCCTGCGGCTCCTGTTCGGGGCTCTTCACGGCCAACTCGATGAACTGCCTCATGGAGGCGCTCGGCCTGGCGCTCCCGTTCAACGGGACGGCGCTCGCCCGGACCCAG
Source organism: Holophagales bacterium (assembly GCA_016719485.1). Lineage (NCBI taxonomy): Bacteria > Pseudomonadati > Acidobacteriota > Holophagae > Holophagales > Holophagales bacterium. The sequence continues at coordinate 138,532 of JADJZB010000006.1, read as the reverse complement.
GAGCGCGAGGCGATCGCGAAGGCCGCTGCCGCGCGGATCGTCGACCTGATCGCCGCCGACCTGACGCCCCGCAAGATCGTCACGCGTGAGGCGATCGACGACGCATTCGCCCTCGACGTGGCGATGGGCGGGTCGACGAACACCGTCCTCCACACGCTCGCGATCGCCCGCGAGGCGGGGCTCGACTACCCCATCGAGCGGATCAACGAGGTCGCCGACCGGACGCCCCACCTGACGAAGGTCGCGCCGAGCGGCCCGTGGCACATGGACGACGTCCACGCCGCCGGCGGCGTCCCGGCGATCCTCGAGCGCCTCGCCGGCATCGGCCGCCTCCACCTCGACCGGCCGACCGTGGCCGGAACCTTCCGCGACCACGTGGCGAAGTCGACTGCGACGAACGACGACGTGATTCGCCCCGTGGCGAATCCCCACTCGGCGCGCGGCGGCCTCGCCGTCCTCTTCGGGTCGCTCGCCCCGGAGGGCGCCGTCGTGAAGACGGCGGGCGTCACGCCCGCGATGCGCAGGCACCGCGGCCCGGCCGTCGTCTTCGAGAGCCAGGAAGCCGCGATGGAAGGGATCACCTCGGGCCTCGTGAAGAAGGGGGACGTCGTCGTCCTGCGCAACGAAGGCCCGCGCGGCGGCCCGGGGATGCAGGAGATGCTCTCCCCCACCTCCGCCATCATGGGGATGGGCCTCGGCGAGTCGGTCGCGCTCGTCACCGACGGCCGTTTCTCGGGTGGGACGCGCGGGGCCTGCGTCGGCCACGTCAGCCCCGAGGCGGCCGAGGGCGGGCCGATCGGCTACGTGAGGGAAGGCGACCTCATCTCCCTCGACCTCGACGCCCGGACGCTCGACCTCGAGGTCGGCCCCGAGGAGATGGAGCGCCGCCGGGAGACTCCGCTGCCGCCCCGCCGCACGGTCGCGAGCCCCTGGCTTCGCCGCTACCGCGCCCTCGTCACGAACGCCGCGCACGGCGCCGTCCTTCGCGACGGCGACGAGCTCCTCGCCGCGAGCGAAGCGCTGACGCCGCAGACCACCCACCGCGTCGGCCGGACGGCCGGGAGGACCTCATGAAGAAGACCGGAGCACAGATCGTCTGGGAATGCCTCGTCCGCGAAGGCGTGGACACCGTCTTCGGCTATCCCGGCGGGGCGATCCTGCCGATCTACGACGCGATGACGGAGTACCCGGTCCACCACGTCCTCGTGCGGCACGAGCAGGGCGCCGCGCACGCGGCCGACGGCTACGCCCGCGCCAGCGGCCGCGTCGGCGTCGCCCTCGGCACCTCGGGTCCCGGCGCCACGAACCTCGTCACCGGCATCGCCACGGCGATGCTCGACTCGATCCCGGTCGTCTTCATCACGGGGCAGGTCCCCTCGAAGGTCCTCGGGACGGACGCCTTCCAGGAAGCCGACATCGTCGGCATCACCATGCCGATCACGAAGCACAACGTCCTCGTGACGCAGATCGAGGACCTCGCCCCGGCCCTCGTCGAGGCGTTTCAGATCGCCCGCTCGGGTCGCCCGGGGCCGGTCCTCGTCGACGTCTGCAAGGACGTGCAGCAGGCGACGACGGAGCTCCGCTGGCCCGAGGCCGTGGAGTCGACCCGCCGCCGCTCGCTTCCCGCCCTGAAGCGAAGCGACCTGAGGAAGGCCGCCGAGCTGATCGCCGCAGCCCAGAGGCCCCTCATCCTCGCGGGCCACGGCGTCATCGAGTCGGGGGCGACGCAGGTTCTCCAGGCTTTCGCCGAGAAGACCGGCACGCCCGTGGCGTTGACGCTCCTCGGCCTCGGCGGCTTTCCGCGCAGCCACCCGCTCTGCCTCGGGATGATGGGGATGCATGGTGAGGCGTACGTGAACACGGCGATCCAGGAGGCCGACCTCCTCCTCGCCTTCGGCATGCGCTTCGACGACCGCGTCACCGGCAACCTGAAGAACTACGCGCCGGGGTCGAAGAAGATCCACGTCGAGATCGACGTCTCCGAGATCGGCAAGAACGTCCCCGTCGACCTCGGCCTCGTCGGCGACCTGAAGCAGGCGCTCGAGTCCCTCCTCCCGTCGGTGGAGGCGACGACCCACGAGCCGTGGATGGCCCGTATCGAGGAAGGCCGGCACGAAACCCGCTCGCGCGACATCGTCCACCGCGAGAGCGGCGACGCGCTCTACGCCGCGCACGTCATCCACGACATCTGGAAGGCGACGAAGGGCGGGGCGGTCGTCGTCTCCGACGTCGGCCAGCACCAGATGTTCGAGGCCCAGTACTTCCCGCACGAGTCGCCGCGGACGCTCCTGACCTCCGGCGGCCTCGGGACGATGGGCTTCGCGCTTCCCGCCGCCATCGGCGCCAAGCTCGCCCGGCCCGACGCCGAGGTCTGGGTCGTCGCCGGCGACGGCGGCTTCCAGATGACGCAGTGCGAGCTCGCGACCCTGATGCAGGAGAAGCTCGACATCAAGATCGCGATCATCGACAACGGCTTCCTCGGCATGGTCCGCCAGTGGCAGGAGTTCTTCTACGACCGCCGCTATGCCGCCACGCCGCTCCTCTCCCCCGACTTCGTGAAGCTCGCCGGGGCCTATGGCCTCGCGGCGCACCGCGTCGACGCTCGCGCGGACGTCATCCCCACCGTCGAACGTGTCAGGAGCCAGCCGGGCCCGGCCCTCATCCACTTCGTCGTCCAGGCCGAGGAAGTGGTCTACCCGATGGTTCCGGCCGGCGCCGACCTCCACTCGATGATCCGGCGTCCTCACGAGACCCCTGCCGGGAAGGCTCTCGCCTCCGGCGGGAAGGGCGCGGCGGAGGTGACGGCGTGAAGCACACCCTGATCGCCAGCGTCCAGGACCAGCCGGGCGTCCTCGTGAGGGTCATGGGGATGTTCCGCCGGCGCGCGTTCAACGTGGAGAGCCTCACCGTCGGTCACAGCGAGACCGAGGGGGTCTCCCGGATGACCTTCGTCGTCGACACGTCGCGGGTCGCCTCTCGGATCATCGAGGCGAACCTGCGCAAGCTCGTCCCCGTCCTCGACGTCCACGACGTCACCCACGTGCCGACGGTCGCGCGGGAGCTCGCCCTGATCCGCGTGAAATGCGCCGAGGGAGAGCGCTCGCAGGTGAACGACCTGATCTCGATCTTCCGCGCGCGGATCGTCGACGTCTCGACCGACACCGTCATCGTCGAGATCACCGGCGACCCGGAGAAGGTCGAAGGCCTCGTCGAGCTCCTCCGCCCCCGCGGCATCGTCGAGATGGTGCGGACCGGAAAGGTCGCCATGACGCGCGGCGCCTCCGCCCGGCGCGCCCTCGCGCACGAGCACGACGCCGACGCCGACCCGCTCGAGCTCGCCAGCTGAATCCGAGAGAAGACAAGAGAAGACGAGGACACGAAGGAGACGCCCATGGCCCGGATCCACTACGACCGCGACGCCCGCATCGAAGACATCTCGGGAAAGACCGTCGCCATCCTCGGCTACGGAAGCCAGGGACACGCCCACGCCCTGAACCTGCGCGACAGCGGGATCGCCGTCGTCGTCGGCCTCCCCGCCGCGAGCCGCTCTCGCGCCCGCGCCGAGGCCGCCGGGCTCACGGTCCTCTCGCCACGAGAGGCGTCCGAGAAGGCGGACGTGATCATGATCCTCGCCCCCGATACGTCCCAGGCGCGCCTCTACCGCGAGGAGATCGCCCCGGCCCTTCGCCCGGGCAAGACGCTCATGTTCGCGCACGGATTCAACATCCGGTTCGGGACGATCGACCCGCCCGAAGGGGTCGACGTCTCGATGGTCGCGCCGAAGGCGCCGGGCCACCGCGTCCGCGAGCTCTACGTCGACGGGCAGGGCACTCCCGCCCTCGTCGCCGTCCACCGCGACGCGAGCGGGAAGGCGCTCGCGAACGCCCTCGCCTACGCGCGGGCCCTCGGCTGCACCCGCGCCGGCGTCCTCGAGACGACGTTCACCGAGGAGACCGAGACCGACCTCTTCGGCGAGCAGGCGGTCCTCTGCGGCGGCGTCTCGGCCCTCGTGAAGGCGGGCTTCGACACGCTCGTGACGGCCGGCTACCAGCCCGAGGTCGCCTACTTCGAGTGCCTCCACGAGCTGAAGCTCATCGTCGACCTGATGTACCGGGGCGGCCTCGGCTACATGCGCCACTCCGTCTCCGACACCGCCGAGTGGGGCGACTACACCGCCGGTCCTCGCATCGTCACGGACGAGACGAAGGCGACGATGGCGCGCCTCCTCGCCGAGATCCGCGACGGCTCGTTCGCCGCCCGCTGGATCGCCGAGAACGAGACCGGCCGGCCGGAGTACGAAGCGCGCCGGAAGGCGGAGCGGGAACACCCGATCGAGGCGGTCGGCGCCGTCCTGCGCGGCATGATGCCGTTTCTCGACGCCGTCGCCGTCACCCCCGAGGGCGACGTCGTGAAGACCTCGAAGGGCACTGGAGCCAAGGTCGCCCCTGAGGAGGGCTCCCCGGTCGCCGTACCGGCGAGCGCCGGCGTATGAGCGGGCGGGTCCTCGTCTTCGACACGACCCTCCGCGACGGCGAGCAGTCGCCCGGCTGCTCGATGCACGGCGTCGAGAAAGTGCGGCTCGCGCGGCAGCTCGAGCGGCTCGGGGTCGACGTGATCGAAGCCGGCTTCCCCGCCGCCTCGGTGGGAGAGCGGGAGTCGGTGAGGGCCGTCGCCAACGAAGTCTCCTGCACCGTCGCCGCTCTCTGCCGGACCCGCGAGGAGGACATCCGCGCGGCGGCGAAGGCGCTCGAAGGCGCGGCCCACCCCCGCATCCACACCTTCATCGCCACCTCCGACCTGCACCTCGCGCACAAGCTGAAGATGCCGCGCGCGGAGGCGCTCCGCCAGGCCGTGGCGGCCGTCCGCTGCGCGCTCACCTTCTTCCCCGAGGTCGAGTTCTCCGCCGAGGACGCCTCGCGCAGCGACTACGGCTTCCTCCGCGACGTCGTCGCCGCCGTCCACGAGGCGGGAGCCGCCATCGTCAACATTCCCGACACGGTCGGCTACGCGCTCCCCGACGAGTACGGGGAGATCTTCGCGAAGCTCTCCCGCGACGTCCCCGGCGTGACCCTCTCGGCCCACTGCCACGACGACCTCGGCCTCGCCAACGCGAACTCGCTCGCGGCCGTGAAGAACGGCGCGCGGCAGGTGGAGGTGACGATCAACGGCGTCGGCGAGCGCGCCGGCAACACCTCGCTCGAGGAGTTCGTCATGACGCTCCGGGTCAGGGGCGAATCGCTCGGCCTCTCGACGGGGGTGAAGACCGAGGAGATCGCGACCGCGAGCCACCTCCTCTCCTCCATCACCGGCATCTGGCCGCAGCCGAACAAGGCCGTCGTCGGCCGGAACGCCTTCGCCCACGAGGCGGGCATCCACCAGCACGGCATGCTCGCCAACCCGCTGACCTACGAGATCATGACGCCGGCGTCCGTGGGCGCCGGCGACAGCAGCCTCGTCCTCGGCAAGCACTCCGGCCGGCACGCGGTCGAGTCCCGCCTGAAGGCGCTCGGGATCCGCCTCGACAAGAACGAGGTCGAGGACCTCACCGCCCGGGTGAAGGAGCTCGCCGACCGGAAGAAGTACGTCTGGGACGAGGACCTCCTCGCCCTCGTCGCCTGCGTCCCCGACAGCCACGTTCGCCTCGTCCGCTACCAGACCCTCTCGGGGAACCAGCTCCTCCCGATGGCCACCGTCGAGATCGAGGTCGACGGCGAACGGCGCTCCGCGTCGGCCGGCGGCAACGGCCCGCTCGACGCCGCGCTGAAGGCCTGCGACGCGGCCCTCGGGCTCGACGTGGAGCTCCTCGAGCTGACGACGCGCGCCGTCACGGGTGGCAAGGACGCCCTCGCCGAGGTCGTCGTCCGCGTGCGGCACGCCGGAAACGAAGCCGCCGGACACGCCGCCTCGACCGACTCCATCGACGCCTCTCTCAAGTCGTACCTCTCGGCTGTCTCGGCCGCCCGCGCGGCGGTCCTGGAAGCCGCCGCCTGAACGCATCGCAACGAAGAGAAGGAGACCGCCATGTCCAGAACCCCGTCGAACAAGCGCCCCGCCCCCCGGCCCCAGCCCCGGCAGACCTCCGCGAGCCCGTCCGCCCAGCGCCCTTCAAACGCCTCGCCCACCGAGGCCACCCCGGCCTTCCCCTTCGCACGCACGACCGAGGACGACGAGCTGCGCGACATGTTCGGCTACGGCTGGGGCGTCTAGGTTCCCGTGACGCTGCGAGTCGCAGTTCTCCCGGGCGACGGGATCGGCCCCGAGGTGACCAGGGCCGCCCTCGGCGTCCTGCGGGCCGCCTGCGCGCTCGCAGGGATCGAAGCCGAAACGACCGAGCACCAGATCGGCGGGGCTGCGCTCCGCGCGACCGGCTCGCCGCTCCCCGATGCGACGCTCGCCGCCTGCCTCGCCGCGGACGCCGTCTTCCTCGGCGCCGTCGGCGACCCTGGCGTTCGACGGCGAGCCGCGGGAGAGTAGGCCGGAGACGGGTCTGCTCCGCCTCCGCAAATCGCTCGGCGTCTTCGCGAACGTCCGGCCCGCGAAAGCCGTCGCCGGACTCGCCGCCGCCGGGCCGCTGAAGCCCGAGATCGCCGCGGGCCTCGACCTCGTCGTCTTCCGCGAGCTGACGGGAGGCCTCTACTTCGGCGAGCCGCGTTCCCTCGACCTCGCCGCCGGCCGCGCCGTGAACACCCTCCCCTACACGCGCGAGGAGGTCGAGCGGATCGCGGAGCTCGCCTTCCGCGCCGCCGAAGGACGCCGCGGCCTCGTCACCTCCGTCGACAAGGCGAACGTCCTGGAGACGTCGGTCCTCTGGCGCCGCGTCGTCGAGGAGGTGGCCGCCCGCCACCCCGCGGTCCGGCTCGAGCACCAGTACGTCGACTCCTGCGCGATGGCCCTCGTCCTGACCCCCTCCCGCTTCGACGTCCTCCTCACCGAGAACCTCTTCGGAGACATCCTCTCCGACCTCGCCGGAGCCCTCGTCGGCTCGCTCGGCCTCCTCCCCTCCGCAAGCCTGGGGAACGGTCCCGGCCTCTTCGAGCCCGTCCACGGCTCGGCCCCGACGCTCGCCGGAAAGGACGTCGCGAACCCGATCGGAGCAATCCTCTCGATGGCGATGCTGCTGCGCGACGGCTGCGCTCTCCCCCGCCCGGCTGCAGCGATCGAAGCGGCCGTGGAGCGGGTCCTGGCGGCAGGCCTTCGCACCGTGGACCTGGCCGCCCCCGGCGCACCCTCCGCATCCTGCTCCGCCTTCGCGCGCGCTGTCGGAGACGCTCTCGGGGCGGTTGAGACCACCTGAGCAATCCGCCGCGACTCTCCCAGGCGGTGCGTTAGCATCTGCGATCGTGGCCCGTGTCGTCGCCAGGGTGCCTGTGTCCGCCGTTCCCGGCGCGACGGCCGGATACTCCGGAACGCCGCTACCGAGGAAGCTCGGAATCCGGGCGGGTGATCAGGTCCTTCTCCTCGACGCCCCGGTCGGCTTCGAGGCCCTTCTCGCCGGGCTCCCCAAGGGGGCGCGCGTCGTCCGGAGGGCCCGGTCTGCGGGCGTCCTCCTCCTCTTCGTCCCGTCCGCGGCCGCGCTCGGTGCGCGCTTCGCCAGGGCGACCGCGGCGCTCGCCCCGAAGGGGAAGCTCTGGATCGTCTGGCCGAAGAAGGCGTCGGGCGTCGTGACCGACGTGACGGAGGCCGTCGTCCGCGCGTTCGGTCTCGCGAACGGGTTCGTCGACTACAAGGTCTGCGCGGTCGACGAAACCTGGTCGGGCCTCTGCTTCGCGAGGAAGAAGCCGTAGGGCACCTCGGCCCAACGCCACCTTCGACACAGCGATCAGCGGTCCCGGACCCTCCTGAAGACGGTCCCGTCACCCGTCTGGTCGTCGTTGACGACGCCGTACGCCACGAAGCGCCCGGCGCCCGAGGTTCGCCGCAGCTCCACCCGGCCCGTTCCGTCGAACTCCCATGTCCCGCCCGTGCCGAACGCGATCGTCCGCCGGTCGTCGCCGAGGATGAGCGAAACCTGCCGGGCGAGCGGGGACTGGGCCGCAACCTTCCGGAAGAGGTCCGCCTTCAGAGGGCCTGAAGCCAGAACGGAGAGCAGAAGGACCAGGCCGTTTCCGAAGGCGCATCTCATCGGCTCGCTCGTGAGTGTCCGGCGCGGGGCTGACCTTGCGGTGCGAGCGACTACGCCCCCGGGGCCCCGAGATACCGCTCTCTCAGGATCGCGACGTGGTGGACGACGTGCCCCGCCAGGACGTACGCCAGCGCCCTCACGGTGAAGGAGTTTCCGCTGGCGATGCCGGCTTTCGCCCAGGCTTCGGCCGGGAGGTTCCGGAAGAGCGAGAGGCTCGCCTGCCGGATGGTCCGAAACTCTTCGACGTGACGCGCCCACGGCACGTCGTCGGCGTGGGCCGAGCCTATGGCGACGTCCTGATCGAAGCTCGGCAGCGGCGTGTCGAAGCCGCGTGCGAACCAGAAGGCGCGAAAGAGGAAGACGCGCTCGGTGTCGTTGATGTGGCTCAGCACCTCGCGGATGCTCCACTTGCCCGGCGCGTAACGGCGGAGGGAGGCCTCCTCAGATATCCCACGGAAAAGCGTCGTCTCCTCGAGCTGAGCCTCCATGACGCCGACGGCGTCGTCGCCCGGAACCCGGTCGATGTAGGTGAAGTAGTAGGCCGCGGCCTCGTCTCGCGTGGGGCGTCCCGTCATGTGCGTCTCCGTTCTTCGCCACCGCTCCGTCAGGAGCGGTACAGGTCCAGGCGGCGCTGGAGATCGTCCTTCACCGCCCTCTTGAATGCCTCGAGATCGCGCCCTTCTCCGAGGGCCTTCACGTACGCTGCGATGTCGAGCCGCTCGAGCCGCAGTCGCACCGTCCGGAAGACCCGGGGCCACCGCCCCGGCACCTGGACGTGGTGGAGGCCGCCGCTGTAGGCGATCAGCATCCCGCCGTCTCCGAGAGCCTGCAGCACGTCGGCAATGCCGCCGCGAATCGACATCTGGCGGCCCGTCACGTCGAGGCCCGACGCGCGCATCATCCGGCCTTCCGGCGCCATCACCACGAGACCGTCGGGCCGGATCGCGCCCAGAAGGCCGGACCACGTGTGGTCCCGCTCCCGGGAGATCGGCACGACCTGGCGCGCGACGAGCTTGTACAGGAGCCCCACCAGCGGACGATCGACCGTCTTCTGCGCCGCCGGGATGACCCCGCGGCTCGCGATGGCCCAGAGGAGCGTCAGCGGAGCGTCGCCGAGGTAGAGGAGCTCGAAGAGGCTCGTGTGGTTCAGGAGGGCGACGAGGCGCAGGCCTTTCCAGAGCTCTGCAGGCACCTCTCCTACCCACGCCACCTCGTGGCGGTAGAAGACGCGGCTCGCGACCTTGATCGCGAGGAGCAGGAGGAACACGACGACTCTGCGCACGGGTTTCGGCCCGATCCCGGGAGGGCGCCGCCATTATCCCTTCCCGCGTGGGCTAACGCGCTTTCTTCGCCGGCCGTCGCTCCGTCGTGCCCTCGACCTCGGGGCCCTTGACCCGGCGAGGGGTGTGCGCCTTCCGGATCCGAACCTCCGGCTGACTGGCTTCTTCACGCTGCGCCGGCTCGGGACGGGCCGCCTCAGGCAGTATCTGGCGCAGCAGCCCTTCGCAGTCGGCCTGCGACATGCGCCTCGGAACCGGGTAGTTGGTGTCGGCCTCCCAGCACGCGGCCTTCGCCAGGGCCGGGATGTCCTCCTCCCGCAGGGCGTCGAGCTGAGCGGGTATTCCGAGCGAGGCATTCATCGCATCTACCCACTCCACGAATGCCCGTGCCTGCTCGACCTCCGACCGACCCGGATAGCCCACCCCGGCCCGCGCGGCCAGCGTGGCGAGCTTTCTGGTGATCGCCGGGCTGGAGAAGCGCAGGACCGCGGGGAGCACGATAGCGTTGGCCAGGCCGTGCGGCGTGTGGTATCGACCGCCGAGCTGGTGCGCGATGGCGTGGACGTTCCCCACGTTGGCGCGCGTGAAGGCCAGCCCCGCGTACGTCGAAGCCAGCGCCATCTTCTCGCGGGCGGCGAGGTCCTGGCCGTTCGCGAAGACGACGGGGAGGTTCTCGGTGATCATCGAAACGGCGGCGAGCGCCATCCGGTCGGTGAAATCGGTGCCCCATTCGCCGATGAAGGCCTCGACCGCGTGGGTCAGGGCATCCATCCCCGTGGCCGCGGTGATCGGTGCGGGAAGCCCCGTCATCAGGCTGGGATCGAGCGCCGCAATGCGAGGCACGAGGCGCGTATCGGCGATGACGAGCTTCGTGCCGTTCTCCGGATCCGAGATCACGGCGGCCACGGTCACCTCCGACCCCGTTCCGGCGGTGGTCGGCACGGCGTAGAGCGGCGGGGGCGGATTCCACCCCCTGAAGTAGCCGACCAGCTCTCGAGGGTGCTTGCCGTTGGCGACCGCGGCGCCGATCGCCTTCGCCGAGTCCATGACCGAGCCGCCGCCAAAGGCGACGATCGCGTCGCAATCCTGCCCGAGGTAGGTGTCGATCCCCTTCTCGATCGACGGGATCGGGGCGTCGGGCGGCACGTCGTCGAAGACGACGAACGCCGAGCCGCCGCGCGTCAGGGCATCCAGGAGGGGCTTCATCAGACCGAGCCGCGTGATCACGCCGTCGGTGACGACGAGTAACCGTCGGTGTCCGAGACCCGCGACCGTCTCACCGAGTCGCGCGCTGGAGCCCGGGCCGACCATGAGCGTCGGCTGCGGAATGGGAAGCACCCGCGTCACGACGCCGACCGCTCGCTTCAGGGCGGGAAGGCCGACGGAGAGGGCCAGGTCGCCAACGAGGTCAGTGATCACGTACATCCTCCATGAGGTCGTTCTGCACCGAGGGGCGCCGCGTGAGCCCGGGACCGATCAGCATAGCGCCCAGCAGCCGTGTTCCGTCAGCCGAGGTGGTCCGAAAACTCTTCCCACTCGCTCGCGTTCCACCACTCCGCTTCGACGCCGCGGCAGGTCGCCCCGTACGACGGGCAAACGACGCATCCCTCGCCGCGCACACCCCCGGTGTCGGGCGCGAACGGCCAGGTGCCCACGAGGCGCTCGCCGTCCCCGCGCGCCGCAAGCTCCTCCTCCTTCGGGCTGCGCCCCTCGAGCTCGAGGACGTTCGCCTGCCGCAGCCGGACCTCGCTCTCGGGGAGGAGGACCGAGTTCTCGGCGTCGATGTGCCGCCCCAGCTCCCGCGTGTAGGCCGTGGCGAGGTCCACGAGGCGACGGGCGTCGTCCGCTCCGAGCGGCTCGTGGTCGAGGAGAGGGTCGAGCGTGTCGAGGACGTTCGCCATCTCGTGGTGCTGCTCGACGAACGCTGCGATCGGCCCGTGCGCCGGGGAGAGCTCCGCCCTGGCGGCCAGCGCCGGGAAGAGCGTCTCTTCCTCGCGCGCGTGGTGCCATGCCCCGGCCCAGAGGCGGAAGAATCGGCGGAAGGCGGCGCCGTCGGCGGCGTCGCCCTCCCCTCTCGCCCGGGCGGCCGCGTAGCTGCGCAGCGAGCCCGCGACGCGGTCGATCAGCTCGTGCTCGGCGCGCAGCTCCTCGAGGAGGCGCATCGATGGCGTCAGCCGAGCTCGGCGGAGAGCCTGTCGACGAGCGCGACGTATTTCTTCATCGCGTCGTCCTTCCCGGTCCCCTTCGCCTTCGCCCAGGCGTCGAACTTCGCCCGCCCTTTCAGGTCGAGCATGCCCGGCCGCGAACCCGAGACGTCTCCGTCGGTCGCCTGCTTGTAGTACGCGTAGAGCTCCAGGAGCTGGTCGTTGGACGGGCGCTTCTTCAGCCCCTCGACCCGCCCCTTGGCCTCCGCGAACTTCTCCGCCACGGGCTTTTCCTTCTTCGTCGCCATCGCACCCCTCCCCGCTACGGGGTCAGGTCTCGAATCGTGTATTGTTCACGAATCCCGCCCGACACCGCTTCGTTTTCGCGCGGAACATAGCAGAGTCCGGGCGGCCGCGAACCCGGGTCCTGCGGCCTCGACGGCGCTGGCTGTGCCCGCCGCGCCAGGTCCCGCAGTCCGAGGCCTGCGATGACGAGCACGGGCAGGTCCAGGAGGAGGGCCTGAAGCACGAACGCCTCGGGGGCGACCGTCTGGACGAGAGTCGTCGAAACGAGAAGCAGGCCGAACGCGACGAACCCCGCCGTCCGCGGCAGGCCGAAATCCGGCCTGAAAAAGACGTAGGCACCCAGCGGGAGCGCGAGAACGAAGTAGTGGATCCACACGTAGGGCCCGGAGAGGATCATGAAGGCGCACCCGAGACCTGCGAGCAGGAGTCCGGCTCGTCCGCTCTCCGATCCCGCCGGAGTCCCGGCAGGGTTCCTCCGGGACCGCCAGAGCGCAGAGGCCAGCAAGAAGAGCAGAAGCAGGAGGATCACGGCGGAGACGTCGACTCCGACAGCCTGGTGGACGAGCGCCGCGAGCCCGAAGTTCCCTTGGGCGACACCGTAGCGCGCCGTCAGGAGCGTCGGCAGCACGTCCCTCCAGGCGAGCCAGCACTTCCAGCCGCCGAAGAACGCCGCGGCGCCCGCAAAGGCGGCGGCCGTGCTGGCCAGAAGTCCGGCAAGGAACGCGGCAGCGCTCGCCCGGCGCCCGTCGAGCCAGAGTCCGACGAGGAGGAAGACCGGGACGAGCAGGACGTTCGGCTTCAGCGCTGCCGCGAAACCGAGCAACGTTCCCGCTGCAAAGGACGCCAGGTGCCGCCGGCCCGGTGACACGAGCAGGCTCGCGCCGACCACCGCCGCGAGGTGAAGCTGGTTGATGTTGCCGACGCGGACATCGGAGCTCAGCGGCTCGAACTGGGACGCCACGATCGTGAGCAGGACGAGCGTCCAGTGGAACGGGACGAGGAGGTGACGGCAGAGGAGAAGGATGGCCGCCACGAGCGCCAGGAGGGAGACCAGCGCGAAAAGAAGGTAGCTCGTCTCGTAGTCACTCAGGCCGAAGACGACCATGGAAGCGTAGAGGAAGGGACTCGCCGCCACCTCCATCTCGCCCCGGTTCTCCGACAGGACGATCGCGGTCGCCATCTTGTGTCGTTCGAGCGTGGCCGGCGAGTGAAACTCCCGCGCGAGGTCCGTGCCTATCCGTTGCCGTTCTTCAGCCGAGTAGGCGTTCGCTCCTCCGGATGCGGCGATCTCGCGAGCCACGCTCCACTTCGTGAAGAAATCCACCGCGGGGGTCTGCACCGAGCGGGCCCAGGCAAAGGCCAGGGCGGCAACCACGAGGGCCACCGCCAGGACCGTTTCCGAACGGGATGCCACCGGCCGGCTGGAGTTCGAGAGGGGTTCAACCAGCATCGCAGCGGAGAGTCTGCGACCGTTCAACGCCCTGTCAACGCCTCGGTGGTGCGGGCCGTTCGCGCCGCACCATGACCTTCCGCCCCCTGACCGTCGTCTTCCTGAGAGCCTCGATGACGGCGTCGGCCGATTCTCCCGGCACCTCGACGAGCGAGAACCGGTCGGCGATCTCGATGGCGCCGATGGCGCGCGAGGGGAGCTTCGCTTCGTTCGTGATGGCTCCGAAGAGGTCCGCCGGGCGGATGCCGGCGTCCCGTCCCGCACCTATGAAGAGGCTCACCGCGCCGGGCAGCCGCGGAGTGCGGCGGACCGGGCGGGTCATCCCGCCCGTCTCGGCCCGAGGGACGAAACGAGGCCGGTCCTGCGGAACGGGAATCGCCGGGATCTCCTCTTCCTCGCCGGGCGATCCCGCCGCCTCGTGCGCGAGCTTCACGCCCGCAGCCGCGACGTCGAGGATGTCGAACTCGTCGGCGAGGGAGTCGACCGCGACGCGGAACGTCTCGAGCCCCCCGCCGAGGATCGTTTCCCTGAGCGACGCCCGGGTCAGCTCGAGCCGCCGGGCCCTGAGGTCGGCGACGGTCGGGACGGTCGCCCTCTCGATCTTCTTCTTCGTCAGCCGTTCGACGTTCGCCAGGAGCCACTGCTCGCGCGGCTCGAAGAGGGTGATCGCCGTCCCCGCCCGGCCGGCGCGCGCCGTCCGCCCGATACGGTGGACGTACGCTTCGGCCTCGCTCGGGACGTCGTAGTTGAAGACGTGCGAGATCTGCTCGACGTCGAGGCCGCGCGCGGCGACGTCGGTCGCGATGAGGAGGTCCGCCGCGCCCGAGCGGAAGCGCTTCATCACCCGGTCCCGCTGGTCCTGCGTGAAGCCTCCGTGGAGCGCCTCGGCCCGGCGGCCCCGCGCGTTCAGCTTCTCGGAGATCTCGTCGACCTCGGTCCGGGTCCTGCAGAAGACGATGGCCGACGTGGGGTCCTCGAGGTCCAGGATGCGCGAGAGCGCCGCCAGCTTGTGGGCCCGGGGAACGACGTAAGCCGTCTGCTTCACCTTGACGCCCCCGTCGTCCTTCGCTCCTGCCCCGTCGCGGGCTGCTCCGAGGCGCAGCTCGACGGGAGAGGAGAGACGCCGCCCCGCCAGCCCGGCGATGCGCGCGGGGAACGTCGCCGAGAAGAGCGCCATCGGGTGCCCCGCGGGCGTCGCGTCGAGGATGGCCTCGAGGTCTTCCGAGAAGCCCATGTCGAGCATCTCGTCGGCCTCGTCCAGGACGACGAGCTTCACGCCCGAAAGGTTCAGCGTCCCCCGCTTCACGTGGTCGAGCGCCCGGCCCGGCGTCGCGACGACGACGTCGACGCCCCGGGCGAGCTCCCGGAGCTGAAGCCCCATCGAGGAGCCGCCGTAGACGGCGAGGACTCGGACGCCGGTGCCCCGGCCGTAGCGATGGACCGCCTCGGCCACCTGCATCGCGAGCTCGCGGGTCGGGACCAGGACGAGGCCGAACACCGCCTTCCTGTCGCCCCCTTCGCGCACCAGCCGGTCGAGCATCGGGAGGGCGAACGCGGCGGTCTTCCCCGTTCCGGTCGCCGCCTGCGCGAGGAGGTCGCGTTTCGCCAGGAGCGGAGGGATCGCCTGCCGCTGGATAGGGGTCGGCTCCTCGTATCCGAGCGTAGAGAGCGCCGTGAGAAGGCGCGGGTCGAGACCCAGGGCGGCGAATCCGCCGTCGATGGAGTCGCTGGCGTCGGAGACTTCGGAGGTCGGAGGGCTGTCGGGCGCGTCGCTCACGCCGCCATGCTACGCCCCGGGCCTCTCCGGGGCGCCGGCCCCGTCAGCGCCGGTACGGCGAGCCGGCCTTCCAGGGCACCTTGCCCCCCCGCGCCCCGATCTCCTCGATGGCGAGCTCCACGAGCCTCGCGAGCTGCGCCGTTCCGGTCAGCTCCCACGCGGGGTCGAACTCGTCCTTCGGACGGTGATACCGCTTCGTCCGGTACTCTTCCCGGTGCGCGAGGCCTGTCCCGGCAGGGGTCCCCACGAGGTCGTCACCGAGGTCGATCCAGATCCCCGGGACGCCCGCCCGCGCAAACGAGAACTGGTCGGAACGGTAGAAGAACCCCTGTTCGGGTGCAGGCTCGGGAGCGACCACCAGGCCTTCCCTCCTCGCGACCGACTCGACGACGGAGCTGAGCGCGCTCTCGGAAGCGCCGATGGCCACGACGTCGCGGGCCGGGCCCCACACCGCCGACATCTCCAGGTTGAGGCACGCCGCCATCCGCGCGAGGGGCACGGGCGGCTGCGCCACGAAACGCTCCGATCCGAGGAGGCCCGCCTCCTCGGCCGCCGGGGCGAGAAACAGGACGTCCACTGGCAGCTCCCCCGCCCGCGCGCCGATCCTTCGGGCCAGCGCCAGGAGTACGGCCAGCGCGGAGCCGTTGTCCATCGCACCGTTGTAGATGGAGTCGCCGTTCTCCGTCGTCCCGATGCCGAGGTGGTCGTGATGGGCGCTGACGACGACGACCGGCGCCGACGAGGCGGAGCCGCTGCCCCGGACGATTCCGGCGACGTTGCCCGAGACGATCGTCTCGTACTTCGGAAGGCTGCTGGCCTGGACTCTCAGGGCGAGCGGCTGGGGTCGGAACTCGCGCCGGTTCGCGGCGGCCCGCAGCTCTCCCAGGGTGACACCCGCCGACCGCACGGCGCCCGCGGCGGACGGCTCGGTGAGCCAGCCCTCGAGCGACAGCAGGCCCGGGTTCCCCGGATCGAACGCCACCGGCCGGGTCCAGCCGTTGCGGACGACCTCCCAGCCGTAGCCGGCACCCTCGCGCGTGTGGACGAAGAGAACCCCGGCCGCGCCGCGGCGCGCCGCCACCTCGAGCTTGGTCCGCCAGCGGCCGTGATGTGTCAGGACCCTGCCCGCGAAGACCGCCGGGTCGTCGCCTCCCGGCTCTCCCGAGAGGAGGAGCAGGATCTTTCCCTTCACGTCGGCGCCCTTGAAGTCGTCCCAGCCCCACTCCTTCGCCTCGATTCCGAATCCCCCGAAGACGACCTCGGCGTCTACGTTCCCGCCCGCCTCCGGCTTCGGGAAAGCGATCACGAAATCGTCGCCGAAACGCCCGGCGGGTGCGCTCGCCGCCGCGCCCGCGAACGCGAGCGAGGTCTTCGGATCGGGAGTCACGAGGCGGATCGGGACGTCCTGCCGGTAGAGCGCGCCGAACGCGGGCTGGAGCCCGCTCACGCGAAACGCCGCCTCGATGTAGGCCTGCGTCAGCCGGTCGCCGCGGGTCCCCGGGGCGCGCCCCTCCAGGAGGTCGTCGGCCAGGAACCGTATGTGCGCGCCGAGCTCGGCGGGCGAGACGGGTGGGACCTCGACCGCAGGGGCCGGGGTGCTCGGGACGGCGGGGAGAAAGAGGCCGAGGAGGAGGATCGCGGCGGCACGCAAGGTGAACGGAGTATAGGAGAGCGCTCCGGGCCCTCAGCGGCTCCGCGAGCTGCAGCCCGAGGCTCAGCTACTTCCGGGAGATCTCCCGGCCCAGGATCTTGCCGTCGAGACGGGGGGTGAACCGGATCTCCTTCCGGACTCCGTAGACCTCGTAGAGGCCCGCGATCGGGACGATGTGCAGGTCGCCCATGACGACCCGCATCGCCTCCTGGAGAAGTTCCCGCCGCCGGATCATCTCGAGCGACGAGGCGGCGGCCTCGATCAGCTCGTCTGCCCTCGGGTTCGAGTAGCGGGAGTGGTTCGTGACGCCGTAGCCCCTCTCTTCGTCCCTCGTGTGGACGAACCCGTCGAGGACGTCGCTCGCCTCGGCCGTCTGCGCGACGACGCCCCCGAGGTAGAACCCCACTTCGCCCCGCCGCACGCGGGGGTGAAGCTCGGTCCAGAGCGTTTCGCGGGGCGTGGCCCGCACCCCCGCCTCGGCGAGCTGCGCCACGAGAATGCCGCCCCGGCGCCCCTTCCGGAACTCCAGGACGACGTCGAAGCCGTCGGGGTAGCCCGCCTCGGCCAGGAGCTGCCTCGCTCGGGGAATGTCGCGGCGCGTCGCCTTCAGGTCGGGCGCGAAGCCGAAGACCCCCGGGACGACGAGCTGCCCGACGGCCTGGCCCATTCCGTGGTGGGCTCTCTCGATGTACGCGGGCCGATCGATCGCGAAGTCGATCGCCTGCCTCACCCGAAGGTCCCGGAAGGGCGGTTCGAGGGGCGAGAGTCGAAGGTATTCCACCGTCGACCCCGGAATGACCTCCTCGCGACAGCAGGCCGAACCGCGCAACGCGGCCACGGCGTCCTCCGAGAGGTTCGCCGCGACGTCGACCTCCGTGGCGAGAAGTCTCTCGACCCTTCGCCGCGGGCTCCCGTCGACGACGAACGTCAGGGGAACAAGCGCCCTCTCCCCTCGCCATCCGCCTTCGACCGGCAGGAGGTCGAGACCGTCAGGCCTCGTGCGCCCCAGCCGGTAGGATCCTGTTCCGACGGGCTGCGTGATCGTCTCCGGCGCATCACGCGGGACGATGCCGACGGGTGTGACCTTGGCGAGAAGCGCCGCGAAGGGGCGCTTCGTCCTGATCTCGACCGTCGCCGGATCGATCGCCCGGATCGATTCCACCTCGACGAGGTAGCTCGCCAGTCCCGACCCGGGGTGGTTCCGGGCCCGGTTCAGGCTGAAGACGACGTCGTCCGCCGCCAGGAGCCGTCCATCGTGAAACCGCACGCCCTGCCGCAGCTGGAAGACCCACGTCCGGTCGTCGGGATTCCGCCACTCCGACGCGAGGGCCGGCCGGATGCGGGAGCCTGCGTCGAACTCCGTCAGGCCGTCGTAGAGGTTGGCCAGGACCGCGGACGTCAGCACCTCGTTCTGAAGGTGCGGGTCGTAACTCTGTGGCAGGCTGTGGATGGCCACGCGCACGGGGCCTGAAGGCCCGCGGCAGGATCCGGCGCCCACCGTCGCCAATACGAGGACGAGGACGCCCCCGATTCTCCTCACACGCCGAGTATGCCAGCGGGAGACGACGGGTCGAGCGAAAGAAGAGCACAGAAAATAGGAACTTCTTAGGGTGGCTTAGGGGATTCTTAGGTGGCAGGCTGCCGGCGTCGACAGCATCTTGATGGGCATCGGGGGCGCGCGTCGCGCCCCCGGCCAACAGGCGCCCTGCGCCGCACGAGAGGTGAACGATGTCGACGAGCTCCGCCGTCCCCGGCCCTGCCATGTTTCTCGAGAAGATGACGCTCATCCGCTCCTTCGAGGAGAAGAGCGCCGCCTCATTTGCCGAGGGGCGTTCCCCCGGCACCTGCACCTGCGTGGGACAGGAGGCTTCGGCCGTCGGCGTCGTCGCCGCCCTCCGGCCGGACGACCTCATCCTGACGAACCACAGGAGCGCCGGGCACCTCCTCGCCCGGGGCGCCGACCCCGGACGTCTCATGGCCGAGATCATGGGGCGCGCCACCGGCTACTGCGGCGGCAAGAGCGGCACGCTCCACGTCTCGGCGAAGGAGCTGGGCGTGATCCTCACGTCGACGATCGTCGGTGGCGAGCTGTCGCTCGCGCCCGGGGTCGCGCTCTCGCTCTCGATGAAGGGAAGCGACGCCGTCGTCGCCTGCTTCTTCGGCGACGGCGCCGCCTGCGAGGGGATCTTCCACGAAGCCCTGAACCTCGCCGCCGTCTGGAAGCTCCCGGTCCTCTTCGTTTGCGAGAACAACGAGTGGCAGGCGTTCGTCCACCGCCGCGAGACGATGCTGACGGAGAACATCGCCTCGCGTGCCGCGGCCTACGGGATCGAGGGACGGACCGTCGACGGGAACGACGCCGAGGCCGTCTTCGCAGCAGCCGCAGAAGCGGTGGCGCGGATCCGCGAGACGCGGATGCCCTTCCTCCTCGAGACGAAGACCTACCGCCTCCGCGGCCACTTCGAGCCCGACGACCAGGGCTACGTCGACGAGCACGAGCTCGCCTCGTGGCGAGCGCGCGACCCGATCGCGACGCTCCGCGCGCGCCTCCTCGAGAGCGGAGCGCTGACCGCCGACGAGGCGGCCGCGATCGACCGGCGCGTCGCCGACCGTCTGGACACCGCCTTCGCCTTCGCCGCGGAATCCCCCTGGCCCTCTCTCGACCAGCTCACGACCGACGTCTACGCCTGAGAAGGACATCGCCATGAGAACGATCACGCCCTACGACGCCATCGGAGAAGCCCTCGCCGAAGAGATGCGCCGCGATACCGCCGTCCTCGCCTTCGGGGAAGGGATCGCCACGAAGCGCCACGACCTCGTCGCGGAGTTCGGCGCCGCGCGCGTCCGCAACACCCCGCTCGCCGAGGGGATCATCGCGGGCACCGCCGCCGGAGCCGCCGCCACGGGCCTGCGCCCGGTCGTCGACCTTCTCTTCGCCCCGTTCCTGACGTTCTCGATGGAGGAGATCGTCAACAGCGCCGGCAAGCTCCGCTTCCTCTCCGGAGGCCAGTTCGCCTTCCCCATGGTCGCCATGGCGATGACCGGCGCCGGCTGGGGCGTCGGCGCGCAGCACAACCACAACGTCGAGGCCTGGTTCGTCCACAGCCCCGGCCTCAAGGTCGTCATGCCGTCCACGGCCGCCGACTTCAAGGGCCTGATGAAGGCGTCGATCCGTGACGACAACCCGGTCCTCTTCTTTCTCGACGTCGCGCTCCTCCACACCCCGGGCGAGGTTCCCGAGGGCGACCACGTCGTGCCCCTCGGGAAGGCCGCGATCCGGCGTGCCGGGACCGATGTGACCCTGGTCTCCTACGCCAAGACCGTGCACGGCTGCTCCGCAGCCGCCGAGACGCTCGCCGCCGAGGGCATCTCCGCCGAAGTCCTCGACCTGCGCTCCCTCAGGCCGTGGGACGAAGAGGCGGTCCTCGCCTCCGTGAGGAAGACGGGCCGGCTCGTGGTCGTCCACGAGGCGAGCCGAACGTGTGGCGTGGGCGCCGAGATCGCGGCCACCGTCGCGGAGAAGGCGTTCGACTCCCTCCGCGCGCCCATCGTTCGCCTCGCCGGGCCCGACGCGCCTGCCGCGGCGAGCTGGGTCCTGGAGCAGGCGTTCGTCCCGCAGGCCGACGCGATCGCCGTTGCCGCCCGAAACGCCGTGGCGCGAACGCTCGCCCTCGCAACGGCCTGAGGTCGAGCCCCTGTTCAGGCCCGTGGGCGCCAGTCCCCGTCGACGACGCGGACTGGCCCCGCGGGGCCTGATTCTCAGGTCGAAAGGCCGGCTGGAGGGTTGACGCCGGCGGACGCCGGGACCAGATTCTGAGAAAACGTCTCCACGTAGGAGGTCGTCGATGAAGGTCCACTCCGCGTCTCTGGCCGTGCCTTGCGCCGTAATCGTCCTCCTCCTGCCCGCGTCCTCTGCGTCGCGTGGGTCCCTTCCCGAGGACCACCCGGAGTCCACCTCGTGGAGCCCCTTCGACCTCGGCTCCTGGACGCGCCCGGTCTCGACCCGTATCCCTGCGGCCCAGCGCGCCTTCGACCAGGGCCTCGTCTGGGCGTACGCCTTCAACCACGACGAATCCGAACGGGCCTTCGCCGAAGCGGCCCGACGAGACCCCGCCCTCGCCCTGGCCTGGTGGGGAATCGCCCTCGTCAACGGCCCGCACATCAACAATCCGACGATGAGCGAAGGGCAGTCGAAGAAGGCCTGGGATGCGCTCGGGCGGGCGCGATCCCTCGCCGCCGGCGCGAGCGACGTCGAGAAGGCCCTCATCGATGCGCTCGCCGCCCGCTACGCCTGGCCCCCGCCGGCGGACCGTGCCCCCCTCGACGCCGCGTACTCCCGGGCGATGCTGAAGGTCCGGGAACGCTTCCCCGCCGACGCCGACGTGGCGACGCTCACCGCGGAGGCACTGATGGACACGCGCCCCTGGGACCAGTGGACGAAGGACGGCAAGCCGCAGCCCGGAACGGCAGAGGTCCTCTCCGCCCTCGAGACGGCGCGAAAGCTCGCTCCGGACCACCCCGGAGCGCTTCACCTGACCATTCACGCGCTCGAAGCCTCGCCGCGTCCGGAGCAGGCGACCGCTGCAGCCGACCGCCTCCGGGCCCTCGTTCCGGATTCGAGCCACCTCGTTCACATGCCGTCGCACATCGACGTCAGGACGGGCCGCTGGAAAGCCGCTGCAGAGGCGAACGAGCGGGCGATCGCCGCCGACCGGAAGTACCAGGCCCGGAGCGCGGAGATCGGCTTCTACCGGATCTACATGGCGCACAACGCCCACTTCCTCGCGTACACCGCAATGATGGAAGGTCGGCGCGACGTGGCGCTCGCGACCGCGAAGAGCGTCGTCGCCGGACTCGCCCCGGAATTCGTGACGGAGAACGCGGCCTTCGCCGACGCCTTCCTCACCGTCGTCGGAGAGGCGCAGAAGCGGTTCGGCCTCTGGAAGGAGATCCTCGAGGCGAAGGCGCCACCCGCAGGGCTCCCCGTCTCGACCGCGCACCGGCACTTTCTCAGGGGAGTGGCGCACGCCGCCCTCGGGCAGGTGGACGCGGCCGAGAAGGAGCGCGCCGCCCTCGCCGCCGCACTCCCGAAGGTCCCGAAGGAGTTCTACTGGGGCTCCAATGCGGCCGTCGACGTCCTCGCCGGGACCCTGCCCTTCCTCGATGGCGAGATCGCCTACCGGAAAGGGGATCACGGGCGAGCCATCGCGAAGCTGGGCGAGGCCGTCCGCCTCGAGGACGCCCTGAAGTACGACGAGCCGCCCGCGTGGACCGTTCCGTCACGGCACGCCCTCGGCGCGGTGCTCCTCGACGCGAAGAAGCCCGAGGAGGCCGAGGCCGTCTACCGCGAGGACCTCGTGAAGTACCCGGAGAACGGCTGGGCCCTCCGGGGGCTCGCGACAGCGCTCGAGATGAAGAAGAAGGCGGCCGATGCCGCGGCCGTCGAGAAGCGCTTCGAGGCGGCGTGGGCGCGGGCCGACGTCGAGCTGGAGACGTCCTGTTTCTGCGTGAGAAAGGGACGCACCGACGCGCCTCTCGGCGCGACCAACGTGGCGAGGGCGGCGACCGGTCAGCGGTAGATCGCGAAGACCGCGGCGATCGCCGCGAACTCCCGGGCCGGGGGAACGACGACGCGGATGCGGTCCCTGTAGGCCTGCAGCCGCTCGGCGAGGTCGTCGAGGGTCGCCGGATCGATGTGCGTCAGGCGGTCGAAGTCGAGGACGAGACGTTCCTTCCGCTTCCGAAGGCCTTCTCTGAGGCCCGCCGCCAGCTCCTCGGCCCCGGCGGCGTTGAGGCGTCCCGCGACCCGCACCCAGACCGTCGCCTCGGGCCGCAGCTCGACCTCGACGCTGTGGCCCTCCTCCAGGCGGCTCGTCAACCTTCGCCAGGCCTTCGCGGGGAGTGATTCCTCGGGCATCCGAAAGCTGTGCCGAACCAGCGAGGGGTGCTGAAAGAGGCCGAACCTCAGCGTCAGCCCCGTCCACGCCGCCATCGCGAGGCCGGCCACGGAGGCGAGGCGCTCGGCGAACGTCGGCGGCCCCAGGGTGGCGTGAATGCGCGCCTGCAGCTCGCCGACCCAGCGCCTCATCTCCCTCCCGGGCGCGAGCGTCCGGCCGGCGAGGAAGATCGGGTAGGCCTTCCTCACGTCCCGCGCGAAGCGGGCCGCCTTCTCCTTCAGGGAGGGGTTCGCGGAGCCCTTCAGCGTCTCGTGCCCGAGTATCCACGTCTCGAGGGAGCGGTAGATCGAGGGGCCGAGCCGCCGGAAGTCCTCGTCGAAGCACCTCTCCTGGGCCGTCTCGATCTCCCTCCCGCTCATGGCGGGGTGCTTCACCATCGACCGGAAGCCCGTGGAGCTCTTCCAGAACGTCTCCGGGTCGGCTCTCATCTCCTCGGCCAGGCGTCCCTCGCGGACGACCTGCTCGAAGAACGGCGTCCCCGGGATCGGCCCGTAGATCATGAACTGCGCGAGCGTCGGCCGGAGGGCGAGGAGGCCCGAGAGCTCCTCGTCGATGACGGCCGGCGTCTGGTACGGAAGGCCGACGATCATCGACGCCAGGACGCTGATCCCGTGCTCGCGCAGCTCCCGGAAGAGCGCGTCGACGGGTCGCCCTTCCTGCTTGGCGTAGCCTGACCGCGTTCCCTCGTAGCCGATCCACAGACCGTCGATCCCCATCTCGAGGATCTCTTCCACGGTGTACTGGCTGATCGCCTTCACGCTCGCGAAGGCGAAGACCGACAGGGCCCGCCCGCCTTCCTTCACACACTCCCGGAACTCCATCGCCCGGCGGCGGTTCAGGAGGAAATCCTCGTCGAGGATCGCGATCGACATCTCCGGCTCGATCTCCAGATAGCGTTCGACGACGCCGTAGATGTCGCGACCTGTCGGCAGGAGCGGGATGTGCTTGCGCTTGAAGAAGTGCGACGTGCAGCAGAAATCGCAGCCGTTGGGGCAGCCGAGCCCGGCGAAGACCATCCCCGTGCGGGACGCCTCGCGGCTGAAGACCTTGAGCCGGCTCACGACGAGCGGGTGCCGGAACGCCCCGGGACCGCTCCCCGCCGGCTCCCCGAGGAGGCGGCGCATGAACCCGACCCCTTCCTCGCGGCAGACGTGGTCGGAGAACGGCGCGAGGATCGCGTCGGGCAGCACCGTGCCGTAGCCGCCGAGGACGATCTTCGCCCCCGGCGCGTGCTTACGCACGAGGGCGACGACCTCCTTCATCCGGTGGAAGGTCGAGAGGACGAACGACACGCCGACGACGTCGTAACCCTTTCCGAGCTCGTGAACCAGCTCCCGCTTGCTCGGATAGTGGAGGACCGTCGTCGGGGCCTCGACGTTCTCCGCGACGTATTCCAGCGAGAACGCCACGTGGTTGGCCCGCGGGCTGAAGAGCCCCTGGTTGCGCGTGACCTGCCCGAAAAGCAGCTCGTAGCCCACGCTGGGGGAATCGCCGTGCCGCTCTCCGAGCGGTCGGCAGACACTGGTCAGGAGCACTTTCGTCAAGGGACCTCCGGGGGCTGGCCGCGTGCGCTCACGCCGCGATCCGCCATCGTCCGGGATCGCCTCGCCTCGAGGCGGTGGGCCCGCTGGTGGCGATCCGGGTGATCCCGGGCACAGGCTTCGCCACCCGTCAGGATACGCCCCGACACCGGTCTCGCTCTGGCCTCGCCCGAGCTCCCCGGCATGCCGGGACCCGGCTCGTCCGGGGGGAGGGTCGGGGGCGCAGGCACACTTTCCCCGATTTGTTGCATCATCCGCGGTCGGGTTCGGCCGTCCCGCCGGACCGCTGCAGGGGGGCCCGTGTACCAGATCGTCAAGCGCGAGCAGTTCTCCGACGTCACCTTCCTCTGGGACGTCTACGCTCCCGACGTCGCGAGGGCGGCGCGGCCGGGCCACTTCGTGATGGTCCGCCTGAACGAGGGGGGCGAGCGCATCCCTCTGACCGTAGCCGACTACGACCCCGAATGGGGCACCGTCACCATCGTCATCCAGGCGCTCGGCAAGACGACGAAGGAGATGATGCGGGACTTCAAGGAGGGCGACTCCTTCTCCGACTTCGTCGGACCCCTCGGCCTCGAGAGCCACGTCGGGAAGGTGGGCCACGTCGTCCTCGTCGGCGGCGGCCTCGGCGTGGCGCCGATCTACCCGCAGCTCCGGGCCTTCAAGGAGGCCGGTAACCGGACGACCGGGATCATCGGCTTCCGCAACAAGGACCTGGTTTTCTGGGAAGACCGCTTCAAGCGGTACTGCGACGACCTGATCGTCTGCACCGACGACGGCTCCTACGGCAAGCCTGGCTTCGTGACCGGAGCCCTCAAGGAAGTCCTCGAGAACGACAAGCCCGACCTCGTCGTCGCCATCGGCCCGCTCCCGATGATGCGGGCCTCGAGCGAGACGTCCCGCCCCTTCGGCGTGAAGACGATGGTCTCGCTGAACGCCATCATGGTGGACGGCACCGGGATGTGCGGCTCCTGCCGCGTGAGCATCGGCGGCGAGACGAAGTTCGCCTGCGTCGACGGACCCGACTTCGACGGCCACCTCGTCGACTTCCCCGAGCTGCAGCTGCGCCAGGAGCGCTTCAGGCCCCAGGAGACGAAGGCGAAGGACGACTTCTCGAAGGTCTGCTCCATCGAGGAGCAGCTCTTCGAGCTGAACAAGCGGAACTACAAGAAGTTCAAGGAGCTGCCCGAGCACGCGATGAAGATGCCGGAGCGCAACGCCCTGGAGCGCTCGCGCAACTTCGAGGAGGTGAACCTCGGCTACACGATGGCCGACGCCCTCGTCGAAGCCGACCGGTGCATCCAGTGCGCCCGCCCCACCTGCATCGCGGGCTGCCCCGTCTCCATCGACATCCCCCGCTTCATCCGGCATCTCCTCGTCCGCGACCTCCCGGGCGCCCTCTCGGTCATCCAGGAGAGCAACCTCTTCCCGTCCGTCTGCGGCCGCGTCTGCCCGCAGGAATCGCAGTGCGAGATCCAGTGCATCCTCGAGAAGAAGATGGAGCCGGTCGCCATCGGCCGGCTCGAGCGCTTCGTCGGCGACCACGCCCCGCTCCCCGACGTCCACCCGCCCGCGAACGCCGGCCAGCTCGGGAAGGTCGCCGTCGTCGGCTCCGGCCCCGCGGGCCTCGCCTGCGCGGGGGACCTCGCGCGCAAGGGGGCCGACGTCACCGTCTACGAAGCGCTCCACGTCGTCGGCGGGGTCCTCAAGTACGGAATCCCCTCTTTCCGACTCCCGCGGACGACGATCGACCGCGAGGTGAACGCCCTCGAGAAGCTCGGCGTGAAGTTCGAGACGAACAAGGTCATCGGCAAGACGTTCACGATCGCCCAGCTGCGCGGCGAGATGGGCTACGACGCCGTCTTCATCGGCACCGGCGCCGGCTTCCCGATGTTCCTCGGCATCCCGGGCGAGCAGGCCGGTCAGGTCTACAGCGCCAACGAGTTCCTCACCCGCATCAACCTGATGCACGGAGACAAGTTCCCGTTCGAGGACACGCCGATCGCCATGGGCAAGAAGGTCGCCGTCTTCGGCGCCGGGAACACCGCGATGGACTGCCTGCGCGTCGCGCGGCGCCTCGGGGCCGAGGAGGTCCACTGCATCTACCGGCGGACCGAGGCCGAGGCCCCGGCCCGCGTCGAGGAGATCCGCCACGCGAAGGAGGAGGGGATCCACTTCAACTGGCTGATGAGCCCGACGGAGATCCAGGTCGACGAGAAGGGCGGCGTGAAGGCCGTCGTCGTCGAGAAGATGCAGCTCGGAGAGCCCGACAAGTCGGGCCGGCGCCGTCCCGTCCCGACGGGCGAGCACGAGACGTTCGAGTGCGACACCGTCATCTACGCGCTCGGCACGCGCGCCAACCCCGTCATCTCCCGCTCCGCGCCGGACCTCGGCGTCCGCGGCGAGGGGTACGTCAACGCCGACCCGAAGACCCAGGCGACGAACCTCCCGGGAGTCTTCGCGGGCGGCGACATCGTCACGGGCGGCGCGACGGTGATCCTCGCCCTCGGCGCCGGGCGGCGGGCCGCGAGAGCGATCGAGAAGTACCTGACGACGAGGGAGTGGCCGGTCGTCCTCGAGGACGAGGCCGCGCCCGGGACCGCCCCCGTCCCGGTGCCCGTGGAGGCCGCCTGCGGCAAGTGCCGTCGCCCCTTCGAGCCGGGCGACGAGGAGCACATCTGCTGCGCCGGAGAGCGGATCACCTGGACCTGCACCTCCTGCCAGAAGGTCTCGGAAGGGTTCGCGTTCCCCTACGGCCTCTGCCCCGCCTGCGGAGGGACCCTCGAGCTGGGACACGACGTCACGCTGGAGTCCGAAGCCGCCGTGCAGGCGATCCGGCAGGCGTTCGAGATCGAGCTGGGTGGCATCGCCTTCTACGCCCGCGGCGCGAAGGAGATCGAGGCGAAGGACCCTGACCTCGCGCACCTCTTCGGCGAGCTGTCCGAGATGGAGAAGGGGCACCTGGAGATCCTGGCCCGCCGCTACCACGTCGAGGCGCCCCGCGAAGCGTTGACGCAGATGCTCACGCCGGCCCAGGTCGCGGTCTTCGCGGGAGCCGACGTCAAGGACTATTCGGGCGCCTCGCTCCTGCGCCTCGCGGTTCACCTCGAGAAGCGCGCCCGCGCCTTCTTCCTCGACGCCGGCCGGAAGTTCCCGACCGGCTCGCACGAGTGGAAGCTCTACCGCGAGCTCGAGGCCGAGGAGCGCGAGCACGTCGACATGCTCTCGACGGTCCTGGCGCGGATCGTGGCGGAGAAGCCGGTCGTCGTCTGACCCGCTGCCGCCGGGCTGGCCCCTTCGGGCCGGCCCGGCGCCTCCCGAAGCCTCAGCCCGGGATGCGGCGGATGTAGCTCGCGACGCCGCCGAGGAGCATTTCGACGGCGATCGCCGTCAGGACGAGCCCCATCAGCCTCTCGAGCGCCGTGATGGCCTGGTCACCCAGCACCTTCTGTATCCGCGTGCTCGAAACGAAGACCACCGCCGTGATCGCGATCGTCACCGTCAGCGAGCCGGCCAGCGAGAGCATCTGCACGGGGTCCGGCGTCGCCATCAGGAGGACCGTCGCCATGGCCGACGGCCCGGCGATGAGAGGAATCGCGACGGGAACGATGAACGGCTCGCGGTCGTCCCCGTCGTCCTCGCCGAGCCGCGCCCCGCGGTCCGGGAAGATCATCCGGATCGCGATGATCAGGAGGACGACGCCTCCGCTCACCCGGAGGGCGTCCTCGCTCAGGTGGAGGATGCGGAGGATGGGCCGGCCCGCGACGAGGAACAGGAGGAGCGCCGCGAACGCGATGAGGCACTCCCTCACGACGACGAACCGTCTCCGCTCGGGCCGCACGTGCTTCAGGGCGGAGATGAAGAACGGGATGTTCCCGAGCGGGTCCGTGATGAGGACGAGGAGGATCGTGGCGGAGAGGAAGGTCTGGTCCATCGGCTCGGGCGCCGAGGATACCGGGACCCGACGTCGTTCGCCTGCCCCCGGCGGGAGCGCCAGGCGCCGGGTCGGCCGGCGAAACGACCCGGTATCCTCCTTCCGTGAAGGGAGTCTTCCCGATGCGCGGTCCCGCAGGCCGCCGGCCCGTTCCTCCTCTCCTGGCGGCTCTCGGCATCGCCGCGACGCTCGCGGGCTGCGTGCAGGCCCCGCGGCCCTCCGCGGCTGCAGCCGCCCCGCCCGTTGCGGAGCAGGGCGGGGCGCCGACCTCGCCGCGGGCCGCCGACGAGTTCCTCTCCCGGCTCGCCGGACTCTGCGGAAAGGCCTTCGAGGGGCGGGTCGTGGTCGACGAGCCTCCCTCACCCGGCAACACCTTTTCAGGGAAGCGCCTCGTCATGCACGTTCGCGAGTGCCGCCCCGGAGTGTGGAGGATTCCGTTCCACGTCGGCGACGACCACTCGCGCACCTGGATCCTCTCCCGCACTCCCTCGGGTCTGCGGCTGAAGCACGACCACAGGCACGAGGACGGCACCCCCGACGCGACGACGATGTACGGCGGAGAGACCGAGACGCCGGGCACCGCCGCGCGCCAGGAGTTTCCCGTCGACGCCGCGTCGATCACGACGTTCGAGCGGGAGGGGCTGAAGGCCTCGGTCACGAATGTCTGGGCCATGGAGATCGAGCCGGATCGCCGGTTCGTCTACGAGCTGGCGCGACCCGGAGGCCGCCTCTTCCGCGTCGAGTTCGACCTCTCGAAGCCGGTCGAGCCTCCACCGGCCCCCTGGGGCCACTGACGCGGCCAGCCTCCCGTGCGGCCGGCTCGGGCGAGGCATCGCCCTCGGCGGTGCGGTAGGCTCCGTTCACCCAGACTCGCCCCGGTGCAGGAGGTCCCCATGCCGATGACCCCGTCGGTCCTGGTCGTTTCGTTCCTCCTCGCCGGCGGCGCCCCGGCCGCGGGGCCTGTGCAGGCCGAACCGTCTTCGTCCGCCGGCCTCTCCGCGACGGCCCGCGCCGTCGTGGGCCCGTCTACCGGAACGCGAACGGTTACGGCTTCTCGTCGTTCTCGTGCGACCTTCGACGAGCGTCCCGGCCGGGCGACCACTTCGACTGCGACGCCGTCGACGAGAAGAGCGCTTCGCTCCGGTACACGTTCACCGTCGACGAGCCAGCGGGGGCGAGCATCGTCCAGGTTTCCTTCCCCGCCTCCCGGCTCGACGCCGACCAGCGTGCGCAGCTGGAGCCTCCTTGCCGCGCGTTCCTCGACGCCTACGGCCGTTCCTCCTGGAAGAGCCTGTACGAGGCGCTCCATCCGGCGCTCCGCGGCAAGACGACTTTCGCCGAGCTGCGGGAGCAGGTCGAGAATGCCCGGAACGTCCTGGGGAAGTTCCGGCTCGCGACCGTCGAAACCGTCACCGTCCGCGCGTCGGCGGACCCTCAGATCCGCCATACGGAACTCGTCTGGGCTCTCGACTCCGAAGGCGGGCCGGGCATCGCCCGGTTCCGCGTCGGGCTCGAAGGGGAAGTACCGAGGGTCACGGCGTTCCGGATCTACCCCGTACCCGGCACACCCCTGCAGTCCATCGCTCTCGGGGCAGCGCTACGTAACATGGTCTCGGGTCTCCTGGGCGAGCCCGTGACCCGCATCGCCGCCCCGCTCGAGAAGCTCGAGAACGTCGGAGATACGGTACTCGGGACCGCTGTTCTCGCCTCCGGACGCGATGCGCCGGTCAGGGTCGAGCAGAGCGGCCGCACCGACGATTTCGAGCTGAACGACTTCAAGTGCCAGGTTCTCGACGCGCCGTGGCTGATCCGGAAGTCGTTCGCGTCCCGATCACTGGAGCTGGCATCGGTCGACTGCCCGTCCCGCGTCGTACCGGACGATCGCTCGCAGGTCTGCGACGCCGTCCTGAAGACCGGTGAGCGCTACGCGGTCACCATCCACCGCCGCGGCGGCGAGCACAGCATCACCGCCTCCGGCGCACCGGATCGTTAGCGGGGTGCTCCCGACGCAGCCGGAGGTGCCCCGGGCGCTCGTCGTTGAGACGTCACCCCTTCAGCCCGAGCCGTCGCGCCAGGTGGTGGAGGTTCGCGCGGTGCATCCCGAGCTCGCGCGCCGCGGCAGCCTGGTTTCCCCCGTGCCGCTCCACCGCCTCGCGGATGAGCCCGCGCTCGAACTCTTCCACCCGTTCCCGCAGAGGTCCGCCGGCCGGGGGGAGCGCGGCGACGGAGATGGCCTCCTCGCGCACGGCGCCCGGAGCGACGTCGACGTGCTCGAGGCCGACGACGATCGGAGCGCCCGGGGGCTTGCCGGCCGCGGCCCTCAGGACGGCCCGGCTGACGACGTTCTCCAGCTCCCTCACGTTGCCCGGCCAGTCGGCCGCGGCGAGCCTTGCCCGCACCTCCTCGCCGAGCCTGAGAGGCCCGAGACCGAGCCGGCGCCGGGTCGAGTCGGCGAAGTGCGTGGCCAGCAGAGGGATGTCCTCCCGCCGCTCGCGCAGCGCCGGGACGCGGATCGGATAGACCGCGAGCCGGTGGTAGAGGTCCGCCCGGAAGCGGCCCCGCTCCACTTCCGCCAGGAGGTCCCGGTTCGTCGCGGCGATGATCCTCACGTCGACCCGGTGGAGCCGGTCGGACCCGATCCGCTGGATCTCCCCCTGCTGGAGCGCGCGCAGGAGCTTCGGCTGCAGCGAGAGCGGGAGCTCGCCGATCTCGTCGAGGAAGAGCGAGCCGCCGTCGGCCACCTCGAACTTCCCCGCCCGGTCGCGCACGGCTCCCGTGAAGGCCCCGGCCGCGTGGCCGAAGAGCTCGCTCTCGGCGATCGACTCGGGGAGCGCGGCGCAGTTCACGTGGATGAGCGCCTCCTCGTGGCGGCGCGAGAGGGCGTGGACCTGCCGGGCGACGAGCTCCTTTCCGACGCCCGTCTCGCCCGTGACGAGGACCGGAAGGTCCGAGGCGGCGACGACCGAGATCTCCGACAGCAGGGTGCCGATGGCCGCGCTCGTTCCGAGGATGGCGGCGCCGCTCGATTCGTCGGCACTCCGCTGCAGCTCGCGCGCGACCCGTGTTCCGCGTTCGGCCCGCCGCTCGAGCGCCTCGATCAGGGTCGCGGTCCGGAGCGCCGCGCCGGCGAGCGCGCCGAGCGTGGCGAGGAGGCGGGCGTCCAGGCCGTCGAAGGCGTGCGGGTCGAGGGCGTCCGCCGTCAGCGCCCCGACGACCTCACCGCCCGACGTGAGCGGGCAACCGAGGCAGGCGTGAATCCGCTCGAGCGCGTGAGGGTCGGCGGTGAGGAGGCCGTCGAAGGGGTCCGGGAGCGCCGAGTCGTGGGGGAAGAGGATCGGCGCCGGAGCGCGCAGGATCGCGTCGAGGCGGGGATGCCGGTGCCGGGGATACGGCCTCTCCAGGGCCGCCGGGACGAGACCGTGAGCGGCCAGGGGCACGAGCTCGTCCCCTGGAGCCGCAGGAGGCACGCCGCGTCGAACGGGAGGATCCGCCTCACCGCGACGAGCAGGCGCTCGTACCGGTCGAGCGATCCGAGGGAAGCCGTCAGGTCTCGCCCGATCTCGAGGAGAACCTCGAGGGCGTCCGTCCGTTGCGATGTCGATGACGTCGTTGCGAATTCCACGACACCCCCTGCTGCGAACCTCATAACACAGGTTTTCAACTCATTGGCCTGTCATACGTTCGCTGACGGCACGCCGCGTGCGAAGTGGGTTGCCGGAGGCCGTCATGAACACCCCGCTGCAGCCCGAATCGACCCTCGCCGATCTCGCGGTCGCCTACCCCTCCGCTTCCCGCGTCTTCCGCCGCCACGGCCTCGACTACTGCTGTCACGGGCGCCGCCCCGTCTCCGAAGCCTGCGCCGAGCGCGGCCTCGACGCGGGCACGCTCCTCTCCGAGGTCGCTGCCGAAGCCAGGACGGCGGCGGACGCGGAGAGCTGGTTCGACCGGCCCCTTCCAGAGATCGTCGGGCGGATCGTGGACTACTACCACGCGCGCCTCCGGACGGAGCTGCCGCTCCTCCTCCAGATGGCGCGCAAGGTCGAAGGGGTCCACGCGGAAAAGGAGAGCGTCCCGCGGGGTCTCGCCGCGCACGTGGACACCCTCTCGCAGACCCTCCTCGACCACCTCGACAAGGAGGAGCAGGGGCTCTTCCCGATGATCCTCTCCGGCCGGGGCGGCCAGCCCTCGGCCCAGGTCTTCGCCCTCGAGCGCGAGCACGAGGACGTCGCCCTCGCCCTCCAGAAGACCCGCGCACTGACGACGGACCTCGTCCCTCCGGCCGAGGCCTGCACGACCTGGCGCGCCCTCTACCTCCGCCTCGACGAGCTCGAGGCCGAGGTGATGGAGCACGTCCACCTCGAGAACAACGTCCTCTTCCGCCGCGCGCTCTGCGCGGAGCTGTGATTCGAAAGGAAACGATGAGCACGACCACCCCGGGCAACGACAACCGCCGCTGGGCGCTTCTCGGAGGCACGCTCCTCTTCACGTTCCTCGTCCTCGGCTTCTTCGGGCGCGAGGTCTACCGACAGGCCCCGCCGATTCCCGAGAGCGTCGTCACGACCGAAGGCGTCACGTTGATGACGAAGGACGACATCCTCACGGGCCAGCAGGTCTGGCAGTCCGCCGGCGGCCAGCAGCTCGGCTCGATCTGGGGCCACGGCGCCTACCAGGCTCCCGACTGGACGGCCGACCAGCTGCACCGCGAGGCGACGGCGCTCCTCGACGTGCGGGCCGAGAACGAAGGGGCGAAGGACTTCGCCTCGCTCTCCCCCGACCGCCAGGCCGCGCTTCGCGCGGGGCTCGTCCGCGAGATGCGGGCGAACACGTTCGACGCCGCCACGGGAACCGTCACGATCACGGCCGAGCGGGCCGAGGCGATGAAGCGCGTCGCCGCCCACTACGACGCCCTCTACGGCGGCGCCCCCGGGCTGAAGACGCTCCGGCAGGACTACGCGATGTCGGAGTCGACCGTCCCCGACGCCAGCCGGAGAAAGGCGCTGACGGCCTTCTTCTTCTGGACGAGCTGGGCCGCCACGACCGAGCGGCCCGGGCAGTCGATCACCTACACGAACAACTGGCCGCACGAGCCGCTCGTCGAGAACGTCCCGTCGGGGGCGAACGTCGTCTGGTCGCTCGTCTCGATCGCCCTCCTCCTCGCGGGCGTCGGAGCGGTCGTCTGGTGGAGCGCCTTCCGCGAGAAGCCGGAGCCACCGGTGACACCGCCGGCCACGGACCCCTTCGCGGGCCTCGCGCTCACCCCCTCGATGCGCGCCTGCGGCAAGTACGTCGGCACCGTCCTCGCCCTCCTCGCCGTCCAGGTCGGCCTCGGCGCGCTCACCGCGCACTACACGGTCGAGGGGCAGGCGCTGTTCGGCCTTCCGATCGGACAGTGGCTCCCCTACGCCCTGACGCGTACCTGGCACGTCCAGACGGGCGTCTTCTGGATCGCGACCGCCTTCCTCGCGGCGGGCCTCTTCCTCGCCCCGATCGTCGGGGGGCACGAGCCGAAGTTCCAGCGCCTCGGCGTGAACGTCCTCTGGGGCGCGCTCCTCCTCGTCGTCGCCGGGTCGCTCACGGGCGAGTACCTCGCGATCCATCAGGTCCTCCCCCTCGACCTGAGCTTCTGGCTCGGCCACCAGGGCTACGAGTACGTCGACCTCGGGCGCGTCTGGCAGATCGCCCTCTTCGTCGGCCTCGTCCTGTGGCTCGTCCTGATGCTCCGGGCCATCCTCCCGGCCGCGCGCCGCCGCGACGACGCCCGCTCGCTCGTCCTGATGTTCACGGGCGCCACGACCGCCATCGGCCTCCTCTACGGCGCCGGCTTCTTCTTCACCGCCAAGACGCACCTCTCCGTCATGGAGTACTGGCGCTGGTGGGTCGTCCACCTCTGGGTCGAGGGCTTCTTCGAGGTCTTCGCCACGGCGGCGATCGCCCTCCTCTTCGCCAAGCTCGGCCTCGTCGACAAGAAGCACGCGGGCGCGGCCGTCATCGCCTCGTCGGCCCTCTTCCTGTTCGCCGGCATCCCCGGCACGTTCCACCACCTCTACTTCAGCGGCACGCCGGTCTCCATCCTCGCCGTCGGAGCGAGCTTCAGCGCCCTCGAGGTCGTTCCGCTGACGCTCATCGGCATCGAGGCGTTCCGGACGAGCCGCCTGCAGTCCGCCGCTCCCTGGATGGCCGCCTACCGCTGGCCGATCACCTTCTTCGTCGGCGTCGCGTTCTGGAACCTCGTCGGCGCGGGCGTCTTCGGCTTCCTCATCAACCCGCCGATCGCCCTCTACTACATGCAGGGCCTCAACACGACGCCCGTCCACGCCCACACCGCCCTCTTCGGCGTCTACGGCCTCCTCTCCCTCGGCCTGATCCTCGTCATCGCGCGCAAGCTCTCGGGCGTCCGCCCCTGGAAGGAGACGCAGCTGAAGTGGGCGTTCTGGGGGATGAACGTCGGCCTCGCGCTGATGGTCGTCCTGAGCCTCCTCCCGATCGGCCTCGCGCAGACCTGGGCGAGCGTCGAGCACGGCCTCTGGTACGCCCGCAGCGCCGACTTCCTCCAGCTTCCCGCGATCCAGGCGCTCCGCTGGCTCCGCATCGTCGGCGACACGGTCTTCCTCGGCGGCGTCGGCTTCCTCCTCTGGTTCTTCGTCGGACTCCTCACCGGGTGGAGCTACGAGAAGGCCGAGGACGCGGGCTACGAACCCGACGACGCGCTTCCGGAAAGCGCATAGGAGAAACGAAATGAAACGGAGAAGCTCCCAGATCATCACCGGTGCCGCGCTGGCTGCGGCACTCCTCGTCACCGCGCCGCGGGCCGAGGCCCACTGCGACTCGGTCGAAGGGCCCGTCGTCGTCGACGCGAAGGCCGCGCTCGGCAGGGCCGACGTCTCGCCCGTCCTGAAGTGGATCTCGGCGGCGCAGGAGCCTGCGGTCCGCGACGCGTTCCAGAAGACACTCGCGGTCCGCAAGCTCGGCCCCGAGGCACAGCAGCTGGCCGACACGGCCTTCTTCGAGACGCTCGTGCGGCTCCACCGCGAGACCGAGGGGTTCCCCTACACCGGCCTGAAGAGGGGCGTGAAGGAGCCCGCCTTCATCGGGAACCTCGAGTCGGCCCTCGCCGCCGGTTCCGTCGACGACTTCGCAAGGCTCGTCGGCGAGCACGCCGAGGCGAAGGTGAAGGAGAAGTTCGCGGTCGCGCTCGCGGCGAAGGCGAAGGCGGACGCCTCGCCGGCCGACGGACGGGCGTACGTCGCCGCCTACGTCGACCTGATGCACTCCACGAAGGCGATCGTCGAAGCGGTCCACGCCGGGCCCGCGGGGCACGCGGCGCCGGCGGCGCACGGCCCGAAGGCCCCCGGCCACTCCTGCGACTGACCGTGGCCGTGTCGTCCCAGCCCCCGGGGATGATCCGTCCCCGGGGGCTTCCCCTCGCCTCGTGCCGTACGAGGCGAGGCCTTGCGCGGTACGCTCGCCGCGAGGAATCCGATGACGCACGCCATCCGCATCCACCAGACCGGCGGCCCCGAGGTCCTTCGCTGGGACGAGGTCGAGGTCGGCCCTCCCGGCCCCGGCGAGGTCCGCCTCCGCCACACCGCGATCGGCCTGAACTTCATCGACACCTATCACCGCTCGGGCCTCTACCCGTTGCCGCTCCCGGCGATTCCCGGCTCCGAGGGGGCCGGGGTCGTCGAGGAGATCGGTGCCGGAGTCTCCGAAGTGAAGCCAGGCGACCGCGTCGCCTACGCGGGCCCGGTGGGCGCCTACGCCGAGGAGCGGCTCGTCCCCGCGCACCGGCTCGTCCCGCTCCCCGAGGACGTCGACGACCGCGTCGCGGCCGCCGCGATGCTCAAGGGGATGACGGCGCGCTACCTGCTCCGCCGGACGCACCGCGTCGAGGCCGGCGAGACGATCCTCCTCCACTCGGCCGCGGGCGGCGTCGGCCTCATCGCGGCGCAGTGGGCGAAGAGCCTCGGGGCGACCGTGATCGGCACCGTCTCCACCGAGGCCAAGGCGGTGCTCGCGCGCGACGCGGGCTGCGACCACGTCGTCGTCACGTCACGCGAGAGCTTCGCTGCCCGCGTGAAGGAGATCACCGGCGGCGCCGGCGTTCGCGTCGTCTACGACGCCGTCGGGAAGGACACCTTCGAAGGGTCCCTCGACTGCCTCGGGCCGCTCGGCCTCATGGTCTCCTACGGCAACGCTTCGGGCCCCGTGGCCCCGATCTCTCCTCTCCTCCTCGCCCAGAAGGGCTCCCTCTTCCTGACGCGCCCGACGCTGATGACCTACACGGCGCGGAGGGAGGACCTCCTCGCGACCGCTGCCGACCTGTTCGCCGTGCTCCGAACCGGTGCGGTGAAGGTGCGGATCGACGCGACGTACCCGCTCGGCGAGGCCGCCGCGGCGCACACGGCGCTCGAGGCGCGGAGGACGACGGGGTCGACGGTCCTCCTGCCGTAGCGGGCTCGATCCGCCCGCCGGAGCACAGCCGGTCTTCAACAACGCCGCGCAGTCCTGGGGCCACGAGTTCTACTGGAAGAGCCTCCGGCCGAAAGGGGGCGCGGCGCCGTCCGGCGTCCTCGCCGAGTGGCTCGCGTCAGAAGGCCCGATGGGAAACGGCCCGGCGCTCACGCGCCGGGCCGTCCGGATCGGATTGCGGGGAGGGCGGCCCGTCGGGAGAACGACCGCCGTCGCCGGGTGTCAGAGTCTCGGCGTTTTCCCGCCGGCCGGCTCGTACCGGATCGGCAGGTACTCCGGATACCACATCGCCCGCCGCACGGTCTCCTCGAGGTTGACGAGGATGTCCGGGTCGGCGTGCCCTTCCTTCACCGCCCGCCTGATGACGGCACACGCGACCGAGTGCGAGCACTCGCGGATCGTCGCGATCTGCGGATAGACGGCCGACTCTGCGATGTCGGCCTCGGTGACGTGGGTCGCCAGGGCCCTGGCCGCGTCGAGGAACATCCCGTCGGTGATACGGCGCGCCCTGGAGACGCACGCCCCGAGGCCCACGCCGGGGAAGATGAAGGCGTTGTTGCACTGTCCGATCCGGTGCGTCACGCCGTCGTGGACGACCGGCGCGAACGGGCTCCCCGTGGCCACGATGGCCCGGCCGTCCGACCAGCGGACGGCCTCTTCCGCGGTGCACTCGCTCTTGGACGTCGGGTTCGAGAGCGGGAAGACGAGCGGCCGCTCGTTCATCTCCGCCATCCTCTTCACGATGGCCTCGCTGAACGTCCCCGGCGTGGCCGAGACGCCGATGAGGATCGTCGGCTTCGCGTTCTCGATCGTCTCCTCGAGCGAGATCCGCC
This sequence comes from Holophagales bacterium, assembly GCA_016719485.1. Taxonomy (NCBI): domain Bacteria; kingdom Pseudomonadati; phylum Acidobacteriota; class Holophagae; order Holophagales; species Holophagales bacterium. The sequence goes on along the minus strand of JADJZB010000006.1, from coordinate 101,068 downwards.
CGGCGTCGGCCACCTTCCAGCCGGCCAGCTCGGCGCGGTCTCTGGCGAACTCCTTCTTGAAGCCTTCGAGCCCGGCCCGGTCGGAGACGGCGAGCCCCTTCGTGTCGCAGGTCCAGATGCGCCTGCGGGCCTCGCCGACCGGCATCCCCTCCTCGACGAGCGCCGAGACGAAGAGCTCGGCGATGCCGTGCGCCGAGGCGCCGGCGCCGGCGAAGACGAGCCGGTGGTCGCTCATCTTCCCGCCGGTGAGGCGCAGGGCCCCGAAGATGCCGGCGACGACGACGGACGCCGTCCCCTGGATGTCGTCGTTGAAGGTGAGCAGCTCGTCGCGGAAGCGCTCGAGCTGGAAGATCGCGTTGTCCTTGAGGAAGTCCTCCCACTGCAGGAGGACGTTCGGGAAGACCTTCTTCACCGCCGCGACGAACTTGTCGATGAACTCCTGGTACTCCGCGCCGCGGACCCGTGGCTGGCGCAGGCCGACGTAGAGCGGGTCGGCGAGCCGCTCCTCGTTGTTCGTCCCGACGTCGAGGGTGATCGGGAGCGTCGAGTAGGGCGAGATGCCCGCGCAGGCCGTGTAGAGGCAGAGCTTCCCGATCGGGATTCCCATCCCGCCCGCGCCCTGGTCTCCCAGGCCGAGGATCCGCTCGCCGTCCGTCACGACGATGACCGACGGCTCGGTCGCGTGGTAGTTGCGGAGGATCTTCTCGATGTTGTTCTGCTGGTCGATGCCGATGTAGAGGCCGCGCCCGCGCCGGAAGATGTGCGAGAACTTCTGGCACGCCTCGCCGACGACCGGCGTGTAGACGACCGGGAGCATCTCGTAGAGGTACTCGTCGAGGAGACGGTAGTAGAGGACCTCGTTGCGGTCGTGGAGGCTGGCGAGGTAGATGTACTTCTCGAGCGGCGTCTGCTTGGCGCTGAACGACTCGTAGGTCCGTTTCAGCTGCTGCTCGATCGTGAAGATCGCGGGGGGCAGGAGCCCGAGGATGTCGAGCTCGTCCCGCTCACGCGCCGTGAAGGCCGTCCCCTTGTTCAGGAAGGAGTCCGTCAGCACGTACTCGCCCTTCCGCGGGACCGAGATGTAGCGCTGCCACGTCGAAGGGTCGACCTTGATCGAGAAATCCATTCATCCTCCTCACGGCCCCGCTCCCGGGTTCTCGGACCCGCCCCGAGGCCCTTTCGCATCGCGTACCGCGTCCCGGAAACCTCTTCCGGGTCCACCGACCAGAATACAGGGTGATTCGCCCCGGGGGCAGCCTCAACTGAGTGGCGCCCGAATTCCTGCTCTGTGAGATGCCACGGCGGCCGCCTTGTCCTGAGCAAGGCAGCCCGCCGACTCGTCTCATTGTTCCCGCGGAAGACAAACGTCCCTCGTCGACTTATCATCCCCTCTTGACATGCTGCCGGTCATCGACGCACGGACGCTCTTCGTCGCCAGCGCCGTCGTCTTCGCCGGTCTCGTCATCTCCGTCGCGCTCGCCTGGCGGGAACTGAAATCGCTGAGCGGTCCGGACCGCTTCGCGAAGAGCTACGCCCTCTTTCTCGTCGGCCTCGTCCTCTTCTCGCTGCAGGGACAGATTCCGGCGGTGTTCTCGTACTGGCTGGCGAACGTCCTCATCGTGGTCGGCGCCGCTCTCGTCCTCGAGGGGACGAATCTCATCCTCGGCCGCCCCCCGGGACGGCGGATCACGGTGGCGACCGGGCTGGCCGCGACGGCTGCGTTCGGCTACTACACCCTCGTCCGGTACGACGCCGACGCGCGCACCATCCTTTCGAGCGCCTTCGTTGCCGGCCTCCTCGGGTCCGCTGGCTGGACGAGCTGGCATCGGCGCCCCCGCACCGGACTCCGGACCCTCGAGACGGTCACCGCGATCGCCCTCGGGGCCTGCGCCCTGCTCTTCTGGGCCCGGGCGGTGGCCATCGGTACGGGGCTCGTGGGCGGGGAGATGCTCGACGCGAGCCCCTGGATGGCGGTCCCGCCGCTTCTCTGCACGCTCTGCGCGGTCGTCTGGACGACGACGCTCCTGGCGAACACGAGCCGCCGGCTGACCACCGTCGTCCAGTCGCAGAACGACCTCCTCGCGAACCTGCTGAGCGTGGCTCGCGCCGCCGGGGACCAGTCGAGCCTCGACACCACCCTCGAGCGCGTCCTCAGCGTCGCCACCGATCTCACCGGGGCCGCGGGCGCCAGCCTCCTCATGCTCGACGAGGAGCGGCGGTTCGTCCGGGGGCTCTTCACGCACGAGACGACGAACGTCGCCGTCGGGCAACGCGAGGCCGAGACGATCCTCGAGAAGGGGCTGGCGGCCTGGGTCGTCCGCCACCGGACTGCCGGCATCGTCGCCGACACGCACGCTGACCCCCGCTGGCACAGGATACCCGGACAGGAAGAGCTGACCCGTTCGGCCCTCTCCGCCCCGATCTCGAGCGGCTCGGCTCTCGCCGGGGTGCTCACGCTCGTGCACCCCGAACCAGGGCACTTCGGCGAGGAGCACCGTCTCCTTCTCGAGTCGACGACCGCCCAGATCGGTCTCGCCCTTCGCAACGCCCAGATCGCCGATGCGCGCCAGCGGGCGACGCGAGGGCAGGCGCTCCTCAACCAGGTTCTCGAGGTCTCGGCGCGGCGGACCGACGCGCAGGAGATCGTCGCTCTCGCCGCGGAGGCCCTGTCGAAGGACCCGGCCTGGTCACGCGTCTATCTCGCGATCCCGGGCGAGGACGGGCACTTCCGCCTCCACGGAAAGACGGACGGCCTTCCCGACCAGCGCCCGCGCATCGACGACGGGATTCTCGGCAGGGCGCTCGAGAGCGGAGTGACGCAGCACGACGACGCCCCCCCTGGCACCGCAGACGAGACCGGACACTGGAGCAGCCTGGCAGTCCCGCTCCGGCACCTCGGCCGGACGCTCGGAGTCGCGGCCTTCGAGACCTCGCGGCCCCGCGCCTTCGGGACCACGGACGTCGACCAGGCCGAGGCGCTGGCCGAAGCCATCAGCCTCGGCCTGGGCAAGGCCCGCCTCGCCCAGGCCCGCGAAGAGCTGACGCGGATGATGGTCCACGACCTGCGGGGTCCGATCTCCGGTGTCATGGGCGCGTTGGAGCTGCTGGGCGAGGCGCCCGGCCTGGACGACGGCAACCGGAGGCTGCTCGACGCGGCCGAGCGGAACACCCGCAGGCAGCTGAAGCTCGTCGAGGGAATCCTCGAGCTGGCCCGCCTCGAGGAAGGGGCCCTTCCCGTCCGGCGCGAGGAGGTACCGCTCGCCCCGCTCGTCGACGACGTGCTGCACATGGCGATGCCGGCCGCGGAAGCGCGCGGGCTGGAGCTGATCTCCGAGATCCCCGAGAGCGTTCCCCGCGTCCTCGCGGACCCGGGGCTCGTCGCACGCGTCCTCGAGAACCTCGTCGGAAACGCCGTGAAGTTCAGCGAACCCGGAGCCGGGCCCGTCCGCGTGAGCTCTCGCGTCGACGGGACGATGGTCGAGCTGCTGGTGTGCGACGCGGGACCGGGGATCGAAGAAGCGCTCCGGCCGCGGATCTTCGAGAGGTTCGTCGTCGGCAACCGGCCCGGGCGCGGGACCGGCCTCGGCCTCGCATTCTGCCGCCTGGCGGTCGAGGCGCAGGGAGGACGGATCCGGCTCGAGCACACGGACCCCGGCGCCGTCTTCGCGTTCAGCCTCCCCGTCGCCGGACCACCGGCGGCCTGAACCCGGACCCCGCACCCGTGCTAGAAGGGTGCATGCGCCGAGCCCATCCCGCGCTCCTCATCGTCCTCGCGACCCTCGCCTGCAGGCGTCCGCCGGCGGCCGACCCCGCTTACGCGGCCCAGATCGGAACGGCGAGAGCCCTTCGCGAGAAGAGACTGGCGTCGGAGACCGGCTGGCTCACGCTCGTCGCGCTCCACTGGCTGGCCCCCGGAGCCAACGCCGTCGGCGCCGACCCGGCGGCCCCGATCGCCCTCGAAGCCCCCGGCGTGCCGGCAAGGGCGGCCTCTTTCGACCTGGACCCGGACGGCAAGGTGCACCTGCGCGTCGAGCCCGGAGCACCCGTCGCCGTGAACGGCGCTTCTCCGACCGGCGCGGCGCTCCTCTCGGATCGCGAGGGAAAGCCGGACGTCGTCACCATCGGCCGCGTCCGCCTGACCGTCATCGAACGCGGCGGCCGGCTCGCCGTGAGGGCCCGCGACCCGGAAAGCCCCCGGCGAACGTCCTTCGCGGGTCTCGACTACTTTCCCGTCGATCCGGCGCTGCGCGTCGAGGGCCGGTTCGAGCCCTACGAGGCGCCGCGAGACGTCGAGGTGCCGTCGGCGCAAGGACCACCCCAGAAGGCCCTCGCTCCCGGAGTCGTCCGATTCACCATCGGCGGACGCGAGCTCACCCTGGAGCCGACGGTCGAGTCGCCGGCCGACAAGACCCTCTTCTTCGTCTTCAGCGACGCGACCGCCGGCACCGAGTCCTACGGTGCGGGCCGCTTCCTCTACGCCGAGACGCCGGCGCCCGGCGCAACCCGGGTTCTGCTCGACTTCAACCTCGCCGAGAACCCTCCCTGCGCCTTCACCCCCTACGCGACCTGCCCGCTCCCGCTGCCCAGGAACGTCCTTCCCGTGAGGATCGAGGCCGGCGAGAAGGTTCCCGCCGGGCACTGACCCCGGGTCGTCTCAGGGGGCGGGCGCCTCTCCCGCCGAGGGACCCATCGGAACGAACTCCGACCGGACGACCTTCCCGTCGCCGGCGTCCACGAAGACCTCCTGGACGCCTTTCCTCCCGGCCAGCCGGAGCGTGAAGGGCCAGACGAGACAACCCTCGAAGGGCTCGACGTCGGAGGAGATCACGTCGCCGGCCTTCAATGGCGCGACGGACGCCACCGCCACCTTGCCCGCCTCGTCCTGCGAGACGCGAACGAGGCGGTTCAGCTCGGCGGAGGTCGCGTTCCGCGGAGCAAGGATCGTGCACTCGCCCAGGCGGTCCACCAGGGCGGGCGTCGGCTCCCCCGCCGCGACGGGCGCCGCGTCCGGCGTCGGTTCGGCAGGGGCGGTCGACGCCGAAGACCCCGCGCCCGCGGCCCCCGCGGACGCGGACGGCAGCTCGGGCGGAGCGGGCTCGTACGTCCGGACGTACTGCTGCGACTCGCGCCCCTTCACCCTCCCCGACACCACGAGGCGGCGCGGGCTGGCGAAGAGCTCCCACGTTTCCCTGAGCTTGTAGCCCCGGAACCACTCGGACGCGACGGTGACCGTCGACCCGTACCGGCGCGACGTGACGTCGGCCGGGCCGTCGCCGTCGTCGAGGTAGCGCTTCTGGCCATCGGTCACGAAGTCCCTCTTCCGTCCGGTCGGATAGGTGACGCGCAGCGTCTTGCCGTCGTCGACGACGACGAGCAGGCGCGCATCCGTCATCACCTCGAGCGGGAGGTCGAAGCCGCCTCCGCCGCTCATTCCGCCCACGCCGCCCGCGCCCAGCTCGCTGCCCGGCGTCACGCTCCAGCCCGAAGACTTCGATCTCAGGTTCACGTTGTCCTTCGCCTGCGTGAGCGCCCACCGGCCCGTGAAGCCAGCATCCTCGGCCGCCTTCGGTTCGTCCGCGGCGGTCGCGGGGGCCCCCGCGAGGGCGAGGGTACAGAGCAGGACGGGAATCGACGGGCGGCGGGTCGAAGAATCCATCGGGTCTCCTGGTCGAGCCGGCTGGGCAGCTCAGTCGGAGTATCCGCCCATGCTAGCCTGACTCATGAATCGGATCGGCACCACGGACCTCGACGTCTTCCCGCTCTGCCTCGGCGGAAACGTCTTCGGCTGGACGATCGACGAGCCGCAGTCCATCGCGGTGCTCGACGCCTACGCGGCCGCCGGCGGCAACTTCGTCGACACGGCCGACATGTACTCCTCCTGGGTGCCGGGAAACGCGGGGGGCGAGTCGGAGGCCATCCTCGGCCGCTGGATGACCGGGCGGCGCAACCGCGACCGGATGGTCGTCGCGACGAAGGTGGGAAAGCTCCCGGGCCTGGACGATCTCTCGGCGAAGACGATCCGGACGGCCGCCGAGAACTCGCTCCGGCGCCTCGGGACCGACCGCATCGACCTCTACTACGCCCACGCCGACGACCCGGCGACTCCTCTCGAGGAGACCCTCGGCGCCTTCGACGCGCTCGTGCGCGAGGGAAAGGTCCTCCACGTCGCCGCCTCGAACTTCACCGAGGCGCGGCTCTCCGAGGCTCTCGCGGTCTCGCTGCGGGAGGGCTTCGCCCGTTTCGTGGCCCTCCAGCCGCACTACAACCTCGTCCACCGGGCCGAGTACGAGAGCGCCCTCGCACCCCTCTGCTCCCGGGAAGGCCTCGCGTGCTTTCCCTACTACGCGCTCGCCAGCGGCTTCCTCGCCGGCAAGTACCGCCCTGGAGTGAAGGTCGACAGCGCCCGCGCCGCCGGAGCGGCGAAGTACCTCGACGACAGGGGCCTTCGCGTCCTCGCGGCGCTGGACGCGATCGCGTCACGCAGGGAGACGACCGTCGCGGCCGTCTCTCTCTCCTGGCTCCTCACGCGCCCCGCCGTCGTCGCGCCGATCGCCAGCGCCCGAACGCCCCGGCAGCTCGCAGAGCTTCTTCCAGCCGTCTCCCTGCACCTCGCCGAAGACGAGCTGAAGCTCCTGATCGACGCCTCGGCCTAGGCGCGGTCCGACGGAACCGTCAGGCGACCTGGAGAGACGCCAGCGAGGCGTGCGCCGGGCCCCGGCTGATGTCGGGGACGATCTCCAGCTCGAGCACCGCGACCGCGTTCAGCTCGAGCTCGTAGTCCTCGAGCTCGCGGGTCGCGCCACCCGGGCTGAACGTGTACTGCTGCCGCACCAGGAGTGAGCCGGACTTCGCCCCCGAGGGAAGCCACGAGAGCGCGAACTCCTGGGTCCTCTCGGCGTGCGCCTCCTCGAAGACGAGACGGACCCTGCGGATCCGCTGCGGCTCGTCGAAGACGATCCGGATCTTCTGCGGCCCCGGTTCCGCCGCGCGCCACCCGTCACCGCGGCCGGCGACGAGGGCGGACTCGAAGGGGTGACCCGGGTCTTCCGACGTGATCTCCACCCGGGCGAGAGTCTCCAGGTCGAGAAACGTCCCTTCCTCGCCACGCTCTCCCCGCGATTCCTGAGCGATGACCTGCTTGCGCATCGGCTCTCCCTTCCGTCTCCTCGTCAGCATAGACCGGGCGACGAGGCGCCGCCTCCTACTTCACTCCCGTGACCACGGCCAGGTAGCTCGTGTGGCGGCGGAAACGAAAGAGGAAGTACGCGAGATCGGGCGTGAAGCGAACGTGCCCGTAGAGGACCCCGGTCGGGTCCCGGGGCGAGACCTCGAGCGCGAGAGTCCGCTCTCCGGTCGCGAGGTCGACGCGGAAGACCCGGAGCGGGATCCCCCTGTCCCAGACGAAGAGCGCCTTCGAGGTGCTCTCCCAGGCCACGGGAAGGTCGTGCTTCGTGGTGCCGGCGAGGGGCGTGGCGTTTTGGGGACCGATCGGAAAGAGCATGACCCCCTTGCCGCGTGCGACGCCTGCCATCGACGCCCCGTCGGGCGAGAGGAGAACCTCGTCGACCCCTTCCGGCGTCACGGCGCGCGGTACCCCTCCCACCTGCAGGTCGAGAACGAAGCCGCGCAGGTCCGAGCCCCCTGCGGTGCCGGTGAACCCGAGGAGCTTTCCGTCGACGGAGTACGACAGGACGCGCGTTCCCGAGACCAGCGCCTCCACCGGACCGAGCTCGAATTCGCGAGGCTCGCCAGGACCGGTCGGCACCGCCTGCAACCGGCTCCCGCGGCCGCTCGTGGGGGTGAGGAAGACCCAGCGTCCGTCGGGCGAGACGCCCGCGGAGAAGCCCGCGCCCAGCCGCACCGGCGGGGACCCGCCCGCGCGACGGTAGAACGCCGCGCTCCCCCCCTTCTCCAGGCTCATCGCACCGTCTCCGGAGAAGAGAGCGCCGTCGTGGGCGATCCCGGTGACGAAGCTCGCCCGCCACCAGGAGTACGGCCGCATCGCGGGGTCGCCCGCGAGCCGCCCCTCCAGCTCGACGTGGGTGTCGTCGTAGGTCATCAGGACGCGGCCGTCCCCAGCGGCGTCGAGGATCCGGACCGTCGAGGGCACCCGCAGGAGGACCCTCGTCGGGCGCCTGGGGGAAAAGGCCTGCAGGAGCGCTCCCTCCTCGACGCGGTAGCTCGTGGCCCAGACCTCTTCGCTCGAAGGGGACCAGGCGAGGCCCTGCGAGTAGTCGAGCTGCGGCGACAACCGTTCGACGCGCCCGTCGCGTTCCAGGATCGACACCGAACCGAGGTCGTCGCCGTCGACGTCGTGGTCGATGAAGGCGACCCGCTGCCCGTCCGGGGAAATGCGCGGATGCGAGATCCAGCCCCGGCTCCTGTGGACGACGCGGCCGACCGGGTACTCCAGCTGCTGCCCGGGCGCGGCGGCCCTCACGACGGCGAAGGCGCTCCCGTCCGGAGAGATGTCGGCGGCGAAGACGTCCTCCAGGACGGGCTTCGGCGATCCGCCCGAGAGCGAGGCTCGCGTGAGCGTGCCGACCCGCTTCCAGCTCCCGACGTTTCGCGGCGCGGTGAGGAGAGCCATCTCCGCGCTCCTCGAGATCCCGACGACGTCGCCCGCGGGCAGGTCGAGCGGGCGGGACTCGATGGCGTCCAGCCGCGCCGAGTAGAGAGCGAGAGGCCGTCCGTCGAAGGCAGCGCTGTAGACGACGTTCTCCCCGTCGGGGGTCAGGCGTGCCGAGAAAACGTCTCCGTGCGACCAGGTCAGGTTCCGGAAGACCGGCGGCTCGGTCCTCGCCCGACGCGCCGCGAGAAAGGCCGATGCGGCCGCGGCCGCCACCACGAGCGCCGCGACGAGGGCCGCCCGGCCGGCTCGTGCCCGCCCCGTCGCGTGGGGGGAACGCACCTCGACGGACGCTGCCGGGGCGGGGGCAGCGGCGGCCTGCCCCGAGAACTCGGAGTCGCCGAGCTCGAGCCGGGCGTCGGCGATGTCGTGCAGGCGATTCCGCGTGTCTCGCGTGAGGCAGCGGCGAAGGAGGCGTCGAACCCCGTCGGGAGTCCCTGCGGGAAGCAGGGCCCAGTCCGGTTCGTGCGTCAGGACGGCGACGACGACGTCCGAGGGCGTCTCCCTCGCGAAGAGACGCTGACCCGTGATCATCTCGAACAGGACGACGCCGAAGGCCCAGATGTCCGCCCTCTTGTCCACGGGACGGCCCCTGGCCTGCTCCGGAGCCATGTACGACACCGTGCCGACGACCGCCCCCGGCGTCGTCTGGTCCGTGGTCATCGTCTCGAGGCCGGCGGCCTCGTCCGAGCTCCCCGATGAGGAAGGCTCCGGCGCCCACGCCTTGGCGAGGCCGAAGTCGAGCAGCTTGACCTTCCCGTCGGTCGAGACCTTCACGTTGGCGGGCTTGAGGTCCCGGTGGACGATCCCCTTCTCGTGGGCCTCCTCCAGCGCCTCGCCGATCTGGCGCGCGATGGAGAGAGCCTCTCCGAGCGGCAGCGGGCCGGCGGCGATCCTCTCCGCCAGCGTCTCTCCCTCGGCCAGCTCCATCACGAGGAGAGGGCGTCCGTCGACTTCCTCGAAGGAATGGAGGGCGGCGATGGCAGGGTGCCGGAGCTGCGCGAGGACCCGGGCCTCGCGAGCGAAGCGGGAGATCCGGTCGGGCACGTCCGCAACGCCCGGAGAGAGGACCTTCACTGCGACTTCGCGGTCGAGCCGCGTGTCGCGCGCCCTCCAGACCTCGCCCATTCCCCCGACGCCGAGCGGGGCGAGAACAAGGTACGGCCCGAGGCGGGTTCCCGGCCTGAGGCTCACAGGCGCGCCCGTCGTTCAGATCGAGACATGGCTTCGAAAGAGCGCTACAGGGAGTAGTCCTTCGGCACGACGACGATGTAGTCGCTGCTCCCCGTCATCGAAACCGTCTTCAGCCCGCGCCCTTCGTCCGCGGCGCGGTCGTAGCCGATCGACGTGTTCTCCGAGAGGTGGACGTTCTTGTCGATGATGGCGTTGCGGACCCGGCAGTGCCGGCCAATGCTCGTCTCGGTGAGGATGCCGCCGCGGATGGACCCGCCGAGGAGGACCGATTTCTCGATCATCGCCCAGCTGTGGACGTACACCCCGCTGCCGAGCACCGATTCGCGCACCGTGGCACCGCTCACGATGACGCCGTCGGCGACGATCGAGTTGACCGCCACCCCCGTCCGGTCGGGCATCTCGTGGACGAACTTCGCGGGCGGGAAATGCCCGGGAGCCGAGAAGAGAGGGAAGTGCTCGCCGTAGACGTTGAACCTCGGGTGCGGCTGAACGAGGTCGAGGTTGGCGAGCCAGTACTGCTCGAGCGTCCCGACGTCGCGCCAGTAGTCGGAGTCGCTGGACCTCGGTACGAGCTCCTTGCGGCGCAGGCCGTCGGCCTTGACGAACTCCCACTCGGGGATCGCGTTGCGCCGCGTGAAGTCGTACGCGAAGACCGGGGTCCCCTGCCGGATGAGCATGGGAATGACGTCCTTGCCGAAATCGAGGGTGTCGTTGTCGAGGGCCTCCCGGAGGCAGTCCGCCTCGAAGAGGTAGATCCCCATAGAGGCGAGGCAGTCGGACGTGCCGGGTATCGTCTTCGGCTCCGCCGGCTTCTCCTCGAACCCGACGATCCGCCCCTCCCCGTCCACCTCCATCACGCCGAAGTTCCCCGCAGCCTCTTCCGCCGGGAGCCGGACGCAGGCGACCGTGAGACCGGCGTGCTTCTCGTCGTGGAGGGCCCTGAGGAGCCGGTAGTCCATCTTGTAGACGTGATCGCCCGAGAGGATGAGCGCCAGCCGCGGGCGCTTGTTCTCGAGGAAGTTCGCGTTCTGCCGGATGGCGTCGGCCGTTCCCTGGTACCAGCTGCTTCCGCGCTGCTGCTGGGCCGGCACCTCGTCGATGAACTGGTCGAGGCGCGAGCTGAACATGTTCCAGCCCGTCTTGAGGTGGTTGGAGAGGGAATACGACTTGTACTGCGTGAGGACGAAGATCCGCCGGAGGCCCGAGTTGACGCAGTTGGACAGGGTGAAGTCGATGATCCGGAAGATGCCCCCGAAGGGAACCGCCGGTTTCGCCCGCACGTCGGTGAGCGGCTTCAGACGCTCCCCCTGTCCACCTGCCATGACGAACGCCAGCGTGTCTTCCATCCTGCTCTCCTCTCGCGGTCTTGCCCTGCCGCGAGCTCGCCCGGCGGAGCTTAGCGTGCCGGGAACCGCGAGACGTTGCGAATCTCAGCAGCGCCGACACCCCCTGCAGCCGGTCCCGTTCTACGCGCAAGTTGCTGGGAAGGAGAAGCTTGGGTGCGTTTCCCCACGTATGCCGGGCGTTGAGGAGTTCACCACCGGCCAAGCTGCAGGACGGAGGGCGTACAGACGTAAACGACTGACCCTCGTAGCTTTATCGGCATCGCACAGCAACTGGCAGCGACCTTGCGATATCTCGTGGTGAAACGGGGCCGAGAGACATCGGACGCACCCCGCAGGAGGCACAACATGGTCGCACTGCTCGTCATCCTCACCATCGTCCTCGCGCTCGCCGTCGACAGCTTCGTCCTCGCGCGCCAGCGCCGGACCGCCAGCGTCGAAGCGCTCCAGCCGATCGTGGCGATGAAGGTGCCCCAGCCTCCCCAGGGTGTCTTCCTCGACGCCGCCCACACCTGGCTGCGCATCACCTCCGACGGCCGCCTGCGCGTCGGCATCGACGACTTCCTCGCCGAGGCCGTCGGCCAGATCGACAAGGTCGACGTCCCCGCCCAGGGAACCACCATCGAGCGCGGCAGCCCCCTCTTCACCCTCACCGTCAAGGGCCGCAAGCTCGTCATCCCCTCCCCCGCCTCCGGCACCGTCATGTCGGCCAACGACAAGGCCATGCGCGACCCCTCCGCCGTCGTCCGCGACCCCTACGGCTCCGGCTGGGTCGCCTCCATCTGGACCCGCGACCACCACGCCGCCATCGCCCCCCTGCGCATCGGCGCCGCCGCCACCCACTTCCTGCGCGAAGAGCTCCACCGCCTCGCCGACTTCATGGTCCCCTCCCGCACCATGGCCCACGTCCCCGTCATGGCCGACGGCGGACTCCCCGGCAAGGGCTCGGCCGCCAGCCTCGACGACGCCTCCTGGGACACCTTCTCCCGCGAGTTCGTCAACGCCCCCGCCCAGACCCCGATCGCCTGAACCTCCCCGCCCTCCCGTTTCCCGGCCCCGGCCGCCCTCAGGCGTCCGGGGCCCTCCGGATTTCAGGGCGAGGCCGACGACGACGACGTTTGCCAGTCCTCACCAGGCTCCCTATCCTCGCGGATCCACGATGTTCACGACGCTGCAGCTCGCCCTCGCCGCGGTGGCCGCCGTCGGCGCCGGGGCCGTCAACGCCCTGGCGGGCGGCGGCACGTTGATCACCTTCCCGATGCTGATCGCGCTGGGCGTGCCGGCCGTCGGCGCGAACGTGACGAACACGGTCGCGCTCTGCCCGGGCTACCTCGGCGGGACGATCGCCCAGAGGAACGACCTGCGAGGGCAGAAGCGTCGGCTCTGGCTCATCCTCCCGGCCAGCATCGTCGGCGGCGTCCTGGGCGGGATCCTCCTCCTGCACACCGGCGAGAAGCTCTTCCGGAGCCTCGTCCCGTGGCTCATCCTCCTTGCCTCGGGCCTCCTCGCGATCCAGGACCCGGTCCGCGCCTGGCTGCTGCGCCGGATGGGCGACGACCACTCCCACGCGGGCCTCGAGAAGTGGACGTGGCTCCCCGTGGGGCTGGCCTCCGTCTACGGCGGCTACTTCGGCGCGGGCCTGAGCGTCATCGTCCTGTCGTCGCTGGGCCTCACCGTGCACGACTCCCTCACGCGCCTGAACGCGCTGAAGCAGGCGGTCGCGTTCGCGGTCAACGTGGCGGCGGCCGTCTTCTTCCTCTTTTCGGGCCAGGTCGTCTGGCCCATGGCGGTCGTGATGGCCGCCGGCGCCCTCCTCGGTGGAACGCTCGGCGGAAAGCTCGCGGGGCGCGTAAGGCCCTCCACCCTCCGCTGGGTCGTCGTCACGGTCGGCGTCGCCATCTCGATCGTCTACTTCGTGCGCGGGTAGATACTCTCGGTCCAAAGTGCTTCGTTGGCCTCGAGATGCCAGGAGGAAGCTGATGGCCCACAGGCGTGCTTCGCGGCTCGGCGGCCTTGCGGTTCTCTTCGTGGCCTGGCCCCTCGTGGCGCCGGCGGATTCCACGCCGAACCAGGCCGGGGGTTCCTCTCGGGCGCCAGCCGGTAAGGACCTCGTCACGCTCTCGGTAAGGGCGACGTCCGCGGCCCGGTCGAAGCACTCCGATGGGGGGAGCTCCGAGCAGGACTCGATCCTGGTCACCTTCACCGAAACCGCCGTGTTCCGCATTACAGGCTCGTCCGACCGCGTCGACCTGGACCTCGTCTCCTGGCGGAACCACGTCACGGTGGAAGGCGGCGGCACACAAGTCTGGGGGGGCGACCTCCCCACGGTCACGTGGACCTACGGGCCCGGCACCCAGCCGACGAGCGCGCGCGGCAGCTTGACCCTGAGCAGGGACGGCCTCCACGGCAGCGTGAACGTCGAGGATTTCGCCTTCGGTGCAAGAGCCACGGTCAAGGCGGAGGAACCCTGGGACCAGGTGGCGATGCGCGCCTTCGGGCTCGCGAAGAATGGACGCGACGAGGCGCTCCACTCCGGCAGTCCCACCGTCGTCACACCCATGCGCCGCCAGCTCGACTTCACCCTCCCGGCGCAGGGAAACCCCCGGCAGGTCTCGGGTCACGGCAGCGCCGACCTCCGGGGACTGGGCGACGGTTTCACGAGCGGGACGTTCACCGTCGACTACACCGTCACCCTCGGTCCGCCTCCTCCCGACGAGCCGAGGCGCAGGAAGAGGATGACCATCGTTCCTCTCGATCGGGCCGCGTACGAGAAGTGGGTCCCCTCTCCCCTCTTCGATCGCACGTCCGGGAGCGAGACGGTCGGCGTGAAGGCGGAGCTGCACGCCGCGAAGCCCGACGATTCGAAGCCCTCCGGCCGCATCGACTTCACCCTTCGCAACGTGAGCCGGCAGCGGGGCGAGTGCGGGAACTTCCCCCGGAGCCCCTCGGAGAAACCGGACCTGCGCTTCGCCGCGGAGCAGCCCGAGGGCATCCAGGTCGACCCGGACGGGCAGCACGCCTTCACGACGGAGAAGGTCAGCGAGGCCGTCGTGATGGTCGCCTCGGAGGACGGCGGCGCCTGGGGAGGCGTCCAGGCCGTCTGCAAGGAGCTGCGGCTGACGGCCGAGGAGCCCGAGACAGCGCGCCAGGAGCTCCTCGTGCCGAAGGACGACAACGACAACCACGTGGCGGACGCCTGGGAGGAGGAGAAGGGGATCCTGAAGGAGAACCGGCCCGGGGAATGGGACGGCGACGAGGTCTCGGGCCAGGACTTCAAGGGTGACGGAATCACCCTCTTCAACGAGTACCGGGGGCTCGCGTTCCCCGAGGGCAAGAGCGGACACACGTTCCGGCGTCTCGAGCCCGGCACGAAAGAGATGTTCCTCCTCGATTCGGGCAACGCCTTTCCGATGGCGAAGTGGGAAGCGATCACGGCGATCCGCGCCTACCGCCTGAACGACTCTCTCGTCGATCCCGCCGGGAATCCCGGACCGGGGGAAAGCCCCCTCGTGAACTTCAACGCCGATGACCGGGGAACGCACCCCTTCTACGCCCTGATGATCAAGGTCGGACCTGTTCCCGGGGAATGCGGCCCCAATCCGGCCTGTGCCGTCCTCTCGCTCGACGGACTGCCCTGGTGCATCCGGAACGCGGAGGCGGTCTACGTGGATCCGTCACGGTTCCAGCTCCGCATCGAGGAGGACTACCGGTGGCTCGACAGGGCCATCCTCCAGCCCGACTCGGCCGAAGGGCGGGAGCTGAGGAACGAAGGCCCGGCGGCGAGCATTCCCTTGGAGGACGCAGATCGAGCCTGGTCCCTCCTCGCGAACCCCGACCTGCGGAAGCGGGTTGCCGGCAAGCTACAGACGGCGGTCTTCCTGCACGAAGTAGGGCACGTCGTCGGCACGACCGACCACGAGTCCCCGCCCAGGGGGCAGGAAGACGTGGCCCGGTCGTGCCTCATGTTCATCCAGGGGGATTGGGGCCGCCGCCGGACCCTCGTCAACACCGCTCTCGGCCGTGGGGATCCGGACCTGGCCTACCCCTACCGTGGCTTCTGCCGGGACGTGCGTGGTCCCGGGTACCGCTGCTACCGGAGTCTGAAGGTCAAGGACTGGTAGCGACCAGGGCGACCCTTCGCGGGGCGCCTGAGAGAACCCGCAGAAGGGCGGGGCGACGAATCGCCCCGCCCCCGAGCGCTCCCGAGGCTCCCCGATCGATTCGCCCCGCGGCGGCCAGGCCGCGGGAACAGGTCAGTGGCGGCGGCCTCCACCGGACGAGCTTCCACCCGAGCTGCGGCCACCGGACGATCCGCGCGAGCTACCGCTACCGCCGGACCTCTGCGACATCCCGCCTCCGGAGCTTCGCCCCGAGCCGCTGGACGTGGACATACGCGGCGCCGTCTGGAAACCGCGCGACGGAGCCGAGGACGAAGACGAACGCGGCGCAGCCGAGTAGCTCCGGGAGGGAGCCGAATGGCTCGGTGACGAAGCCGAGTACCGGGGCGAGGACTCCGGGTAACGCGGCGACGAGGCCGAGCTGCGGGGCGACGACGCCGTGTAGCGCGGAGATGAGGCCGAGCTGCGGGGCGCGGGTGCCGAATATCTTGCCGCCGAGCGCTGGCCCTGGGACAGGCCCTGCGGGCTGCGCCGCTGTTCTCCCGTCGAGCTCCACCCTCGATCCGCCCCACTGGTGCGCGGGACCGACGCTGTCGTCCGGTTTCCGGCACGCAACCCTTGATCGGGAGCGGCACTGCGAGAGCCCGGATTCTCCGTCCGGTTCCCGGCGCGCCAACCCTGATCCGTTCCGCCGCGCCGAAGTCCCGACGCTTCCGTCCGGTTCCCGGATCGCCAACCCTCGTCCGTTCCGCCGCTTCGAGAACCCGAAGTCATCGTTCGGCTCCCGGACGGCGACGCCGCCAGGTTTCCCGACCGTCCCGAGGTCCCGGAGTTCGTCATCGTCGACCGTGAAGTCTGCGAGCCGCCGCGATTCTGACCGCCGCGCCCACCGCCCGCGTAAGGGACTCCCTTGCGGTGGCCCCCGTCGTGCTGCCAGTTCTCCCGGCCGCCATGTCCTCCGGCCTGCTTCCCGCCGTTGTGGCCTCCGTTGTGGCCTCCGTTGTATCCGCCGTCGTGGCCGCCGTAGTAGCTGCCGTGGCGACCGTAGTTGTAGCCGCAGTGCCGGAAGAACGCGTTGTTGACGTAGACGGATCCCCCGTACCAGTTCGGACCCCAACCCCAGCCCAGGCCCCAGGACCAGCCGCCGAACCAGAATCCGACGTTGATTCCCGGGCCGTAGCCGTAGCCATAGCCGTACGCGAGCGACGGATAGCCGCCCCACGCCGGCGATCCCCAGACGTAGTACGGGTCGTACTGCGGCACGTAGATCACTTCCGGATTGGCCGGCACGATCTCGATGACGGTCCGTCCTTCCTCGGCCACGGCCGAGACCGTCTGCTGCTCGTCGGATGCGAGCCTGCCCGCCGCCTGGGCCTGCGTGCGCAACCGCTGCACCGCGACCATGACGTCCGACTCCTGCGCAAGGAAGGCGTTACCCAGTTCCGTGGTCCACTGGACGTCCTGGCTCAGCGTCGAGAGGGCGTCCGGAAAGGCCACCAGACCCTGGACACTGGCGTCCCAGGGTTGCTGCCTGGCCGCGTCCATCAGCTTCTGACCCTGCAGGAGCTCGTTTCTCCGCAGCCACTGCTGCGCCTGCACGACCTCCAGCGGATAAGTGCTCGCGACGAGGACCTGGCTGAGCAGGGCGTCGGGATAGAGGGCGATGGGGGCCACGAGGTCGGAGAGCTGGGCCATCGTCAGGCTCGGGACCTGGCTCAGGGCCCGGTTGCCGACCTCGGCAGGAGACACCTGCCCCTGCGCCATCGAAAGCGCAGGGATCCCCGAGATCGCCACCACGAAGCAGATTCGCCGCAACATCCTGTTTTCCATGTGACCTCCAGCCCTGTCCGTGACTTTCTCGTGACCAGACGCCGCCATGAGGACTCGGCCGGGCTCGCCGCTCCCCATGGACCCGGCGGGGATAGCGCAAGACCCGCGCCAGAGTGAATGTCCCTTCGTGGAGACCCTCGCAGGCGGGAGGTCGGGCGAAGCGGAGGGTGCCCGCCGTCCTCGCGCTCTAAACGCCCGGGAGAGATCCTCGGGGCTCCGGACGTCCCTGGAGAACCCCTCGCCCTCTCGTGCCACCGTCCGTTCCAGGGCCCTTCCCATGGGCGCAGTCAGCGGGAAGAAGGTGAAGGTCGCACGTCCCTTCGGGGTTCTGGCGTGAAGCACATAGCCGGTGAGGCGCGGGGCGAGCACCGGCCTCCCGTCGGCCCAGGAGACCCGCGCCAGCCGGGTGCGGAACCAGGCGCGGCAGGCGAAAACGGCGCCGCCCGGGACCACCGCCAAGAAGCCGGGAGTCCAGCGCGGGATGCCGGGCAGCGAGCTCACGTACGCGGGGAGGATGAGGCCCTCCTCTCCGGTGAGGACGCCGTTCTCGGCAAAGGCGAGGGTCACGGACTCGGGCAGGTGGGAGGTGTCGAGGCCGGGCAGCTGCCGGTCGACGACCTTGTGCTGCAGGAGGTAGACGATCGCCGCCATGCGGGACCGGAGCAGCCTCCAGCCGAGGGGCGCGACGACAGCCAGGAGCGCCAGTCCGACGACGACCACGACCAGCGTGGCCTCGGGGTATGCGAGCGCGAGGGGTGCAATCGTGAACGCCGCGACGTCCTCCAGCAGGCTGAGGCCGATGCCACCGCCCACCGCGTGCGCTCCGGTGCCGGCGCTCGCGAGGCGTGTCCCGGCTTTCCCGGCGTGCGTCGAGAGGGACACGCCGCCCGCGAGGAGGAGGAGCGGGACCTCCAGAGCCTGCGGCATGTTCGCCCCGGAGACAGCGGTCCACGTGATCAGGACGGCTCCGAGCGGCCTGACGAACGTGTGGACGGCATCCCAGACATGGTCCACCGCGGGGATCTTGTCGGCCAGGAACTCGATGACGTAGAGCAGCCCGGCGACTCCCAGGACGACCGGGTGCGCGAGCGCCGAGAGCCCCTCGAGCCCGGGCGGCAGGCGAACCCAGCCCATCCGGACCGCCAGGCCCGTCATCAGGACGGTGGCGTAGAGGTTCAGTCCCGCCGTGAAGCTGAGCCCCAGCGTGGTACCCAGGAGAGCCAGAGTCTTCATCCCGCGCGCTCCTCGAGGCCGTCTCGTGCCCGAGCCCCCGGGTCGATGTTATCTCCGCGAACGCACGCAACGGCAACGACACGCGCTACGATTCCGAGGGCACCCGGTCCGCTCGGGCGAAGCGCCGGTTCGACGTGCCCACCCCCGAAGACGGGCCCCGGCGGGAGGACGAGATGAAGACAGCCGTTGGCGTCAGCCTGGGCTCGGGCGAGCACAACTTCGAGCTCGAGACGGACTTTCTGGGCCGGCGTCTCAAGGTGTGGCGGCTCGGGACGGACGCCAGCATGACCAAGACCGTGGCTTTGTTGAAGAGCTGGGAGCGGACCGCCGACGCGATCGGCATCGGCGTCGTGAACGACAGGTACACGCTTCCCTCGCGGCGCTACCAGGAGAAGGACATCGCGCAGCTGACGAGCGCCGTGACGCGCGTCCCCGTCACCTCGGGATCGCGCCTCGCCGACATCCTCCAGGAATGGGCCGTGCGCCACGTCCAGAACACGCTCGGCTCCTACTTCACGAACGCCAACGTCCTCTTCTTCTCGGGAATGTCGAACCTCAAGCTCGCGCAGACCGTGCACGAGTACACGCAGAACGTCAGTTTCGCCGATCCGCTGCTCCAGCTCGGCATCCCCAAGCTCCTGACCTCGCTGGACGCGCTCCGGCTCTACTCCGCCGGCGCCCACCACGTGCTCGACTGGGCATTGCCCGGGGTGATGTCGTCGGACCTGATGAAGGAGTGGAGCCGCTTCCTGCTGCGAAAGGCGATCCACGGGGCCACGGTCGTCGTGGCCCCCGTACACGACCTCGACGACTTCGACCGGGATGACCTCGCCGGCAAGACCGTCGTCACCTCCACCGTCGGCGACGAGCGCCTCGCGAAGCTGAGGGACAAGGGCGTCGCGATGGTGGTCGACGGGTCGCCGTTCCTGTTCGACCACGTGATCGCGCCGAGTCTCCTGGACGCCATGATCATCGCGGCGACGGGCAAGCGGCCCGGGGAGCTCCTCGAGGACGACTACCTGGAGATCCTCACCCGGCTGGAGGTCGAGCCGCGGGTCCTCTACCCCAACGGCTTCAAGCGCGTCAACCGCTTCGCCTTCGTCATCCACCCGCTCTCGCAGGAGTACTTCAAGAAGGTCAAGCCGATCGAGCTGCTCTCCCAGGTGTCGCCGCCGGTCTTCATGGACACCCTCGAGAAGGCGATGGCCTACATGCCGCCCTTCGTCTACTCGAAGGTGACCGGCATCCGGTCCCCCACCGGCGTGGAGGCCGAAGGCTGGCTCATCTCCGTCGGGGGAACGCCGAGGGAGATCATGAGCCACGACCCGGAGTTCACGTACCGCCGCCTGCTGGACGCCGCGAAGATCGCCAAGCAGCTCGGCGCGCAGATCATGGGCCTGGGCGCCTTCACGAAGGTCGTGGGCGACGCGGGCGCCACGGTCGCGAGGCAGGCGCCCCTGCCGATCACGACCGGCAACAGCTACAGCGCCTCCGGCGCGCTCTGGGCGGCGCGCGACGCGCTCCTGCGCCTCCGGCTCCTCCCCGCGCCGAAACCCGACGGGAAGATCGCGATGAAGGCGATGGTCGTGGGAGCCACCGGGGCCATCGGCTCGGTCTGCGCCCGCCTGCTGGCGATGGCCGCGGACGAGGTCTACATGGTGTCGCCCGAGACGGCCAAGCTCCTCTCGGTCAAGGAGTCGATCCTCAGGGAGACACCCGACGCGAAGCTCTTCCTCTCGTCGCGCGCCGACAAGGACATCGCCGACATGGACGTGATCGTCACCGCGACCTCGGGGGCCGGCAAGAAGATCCTCGACATCATGAAGGTCAAGCCCGGTTGCGTGATCACCGACGTGGCGCGCCCGCTCGACCTGCCGCCGAGCGAGGTCGCAAAGCGCCCGGACGTCCTCGTGATCGAGTCGGGCGAGATCCACCTTCCCGGCGACGTGAAGATGAAGAACATCGGCCTGCCGGAGAACGTCGCCTACGCCTGCCTCGCCGAGACGATCGTCCTCGCGCTCGAGGGAAAGTTCGAGAGCTACACGGTCGGCCGCGACATCGAGTGGGAGAAGGTCCGCGAGATCTACCGACTCGGCCTCAAGCACGGGATGCAGCTCGCCGCCATTTCCGGGGTCAACGGCCCCTACTCCGACGCGGACATCGATCGCGTGCGCGAGCTCGCGCTCGCCGCGCGGGCGCGGGCCGCGGCGTCGCGGATGCCGCCGAAGGCGGCCACCCGGGCGGGACGGGCCCCGGCCCGGAGAAAGCGGCCATGACGGCTGCCGACCTCGGGGAGCACCCCGTCACAACCGAAGGGAGGAGCACCATGGCTCTGGTCCATCTGTCACGCCTGATCCGGGAATCGGCGGCTCGTTTCGGCCCGCGTGAGGCGATGCGCACCCGCGACCCCCAGGGCTGGCGCTCCATCACCTACGCCGAGCTCGCAACGCGCGTCGAGGCCATGGCGCGCGCCCTGGTCAGCGCCGGCATCGCAGCCGGAGACCGGGTGGCGATCTTCGCGCCGAACGGACCCGACTGGGCCATCGCCGACTTCGGTGTGCTGATGGCCGGCGCCGTCGGCGTGCCCATCTACGCGACGGACACGAGCAAGCAGGCGGAGCAGGTCTTCCTCGACTCCGGCGCGAAGCTCGTCTTCGTCGGCGGACAAGAGCAGCACGACAAGGTGATGGCGTTCGAGTCGGGCGCGCCCGCGCTCGTCGCGTTCGACCCGGCGACGCGCCTTTCCGGTCCACGCTCCTCGTCGCTCGCCGACTTCCTCGCCCGCGCCACGCCCGAGAGCGCCGCCCAGGTCGAGACCCGCCTGGCCGCGGCGAGGCTCGAGGACCTCGCCACCATCATCTACACCTCGGGGACCACGGGCGACCGCAAGGGCGCCATGCTCACCCATGCCAACTTCGCTTCGCAGTTCCGCGCTCTCGACGAGCGTTTCGAGTTCGGCCCCGAGGACCGCAGCCTCTGCTTCCTGCCGCTGAGCCACGTCTACGAGCGCGCCTGGTCGTACTTCGTATTTCGCAGCGGCGCGGCCAACGTGTACGTGCGTGACCCCAAGGACGCCGTCACGGCCATGCCCGAGGTCCGGCCCACCGCGATGGTGAGCGTCCCGCGGCTCTACGAGAAGGTCTTCGCCGCCATACAGGACCGCGTCTCGAAGAGCTCGCCCCTGCGCAGGCGCCTGTTCCGCTGGGCGCTCGGCGTGGGCTCGGCTTTCGAGCACGCGAGCCGCACCGGCCAGCGGGTGAGCCCTGCGCTCAGGGTGCGGCACGCGCTCGCCGACAAGCTGGTCCTCTCGAAGATCAGGGAGGCCGTGGGCGGCGACAAGAGGTTCTTCTCGGCCGGCGGCGCGCCGCTGAGCAAGGAGATCGAAGAGTTCTTCCTTTCGGTGGGCCTCCTCGTCTGCCAGGGCTACGGCCTCACCGAGACCTCGCCCATGGTCACCTGCAACGCACCCGGCGCCTTCCGCTTCGGCACCGTCGGCCGCCCCATCCCGGGCTGCGAGGTGCGGATCGGCGACGCGGGCGAGGTGCAGGTGCGTGGCGACAACGTGATGAAGGGCTACTGGGGCAAGCCCGCCGAGACCGCCGCGGCGTTCCAGGACGGGTGGTTCAAGACCGGCGACGTCGGCGTGCTCGAGCCGGACGGCTACCTGCGCATCACGGATCGCATCAAGGACCTCATCATCACCTCGCAGGGCAAGAACGTCGCGCCCCAGCGCGTCGAAGGGATGCTCGCCGGGCACCCCCTGCTCGAGCAGGTCGTCGTCATCGGCGACCGGCGGAGCTTCCTCAGCGCCCTCATCGTGCCGAACTTCCCGGCGCTCGAGGAGCGCGCGAGGAAGGACGGGATCCCCTTCTCCTCGCGCGAGGAGCTGGCGAACCGTCCCGAGGTCGAGGCCATCTACAGGCAAGTCCTTCTCGAGCGCTCGAGCGAGCTCGCCGGCTACGAGCAGATCAAGCGCTTCAAGGTGCTGCCGCGGGAGCTGACGCAGGACGCCGGGGAGCTCACGCCCACCCTCAAGGTCCGGCGGCGCGTGGTCGAGCAGCACTACGGCGACACCATCGACGCCATGTACGGCCCCGTCGACATAACTATATAACCATTTAGTGCTATGCTTCCCGGGGCGGACCTGCCGCCAGCACCCACATCGAGAAGGGGAACGGAACCGATGGCCAGCAACATGGAGATCACTTTCCCGGGAGGCGTCGCCGTCGAGGCTCACTTCGAGGGGACCACGATCAGGACCGACCAGCCCGTGCGCCACGGAGGCGGCGGAACGGCACCCGCCCCCTTCGAGCTCTTCCTGGCCTCGATCGGCACCTGCGCCGGGTTCTACGCGCTGCGGTTCTGCCAGGAAAGGGAGATCCCCACCGAGGGGATGTCCGTCTCGATGGCCTGGGAGCGCAACCCCGACACGAAGCTCATTTCCGACATCAGGATCCAGATCTCCCTTCCCCCCGGCTTTCCCGAGAAGTACCGGACCGCCGTCGTCCGCGCCGCCGACCAGTGCGCCGTGAAGAGGCACCTGGTGGAAGCGCCGGCGATCCACACCGTCGCGGTCTGACGCCCTGACGGGGGCGGCGGGGGCCCCCCCCTCTCCCCCGGCCCCCCCCGGGG
The DNA here is from genome assembly GCA_016719485.1 of Holophagales bacterium. Lineage (NCBI taxonomy): Bacteria > Pseudomonadati > Acidobacteriota > Holophagae > Holophagales > Holophagales bacterium. Next base: position 78,089 of record JADJZB010000006.1, on the reverse strand, counting down.
GGGGCGACATGACCTCTACACGGAGACCCTTCACCCCCGGCCGTTTCCTGCTCGTTCTCCTCGCGGCCGTCGTGTCGGTCCCCCTTGGCGCTGCGCCGGCCCCGCCTTCCGGGACGAAGCCGTCGACGCCGAGCGCACCCAAGCCGACCCTCTACTTCTTCATGAATCCGGGCGGCAGCCCGTGCCGCACCCAGGACGAGATCCTCGTGGCGAGCCGGGCCCGGTGGGAGCCGCTCGCGGCCCTTCGCTACGTCCGCACGGACGTCCCCGCCGACCGCGAGGCCTTCTACAGGTTCGGCGTCCGCTCCCTCCCGAACCTGATCCTCGTCGGTGCCGACGGCAGGGAGGTTCACCGCTACTCCCCCGGTATCCAGTCGGCCGAGACCATCCTGTCGGGCATCCGCGAGAAGTCGGGCCGCTGAGTCGGGGGCGCCGGAGTGGATTCGCCCGCCGGGTTCAGCCTGGCCAACGCCGTCTTCGCCATCGGAGCGGGCCTCGCCAGCATCGTCTCCCCGTGCGTCCTTCCGGTTCTGCCGATCGTGATGGCGGGCCAGCCGGGAGAGCACCGGTTCCGCCCGCTCGCGATCGTGACCGGGCTGATGTCCGCATTCGTTCTCATGGGGGCCCTCTCGTCGCTCTTCGGCGCCGTGGTCGGGCCGCTCCTCGTGCGACTGGAGAAGCCGGTCGCCGTCCTCATCGGCGTCATCGGCATCCTCGTCCTGGCGGACGTCAACCCGTTCAAACGCTTGCAGGTCGGCATCTCCGCGAATCGCACGAAAGGTCTCTGGTCGGGCGCAGTCCTGGGCGCGTCTCTCGGGCTCGTCTGGATCCCCTGCGTCGGCCCGTTCCTCAGCGCGATCCTCGGCATGGTCGCGGCCAGGGCCCAGCTGGGCGAAGGCATGGCACTCCTCGGCTTCTACAGCCTCGGGTTCGCGCTGCCGATGCTCGTCGCGGCGTACGCCTCCCAGGCCTTTCGGGAGAAGACCTCTTTCCTGCGCACCCGACCCCTGCTCGTGAGACTGGTGAGCGGGGGCCTTCTCATCGGGCTTTCCGCCTGGATCCTCGTCAAGGGGCTCTACGGGTCCCCCTGGTGAGCCCCACTCCATAGTCCACCGAACAGGAGGATGGCGTGCAGAAACGCGTGCTCGGCAGGAACGGACTCGAAGTCTCCGCCCTCGGCCTCGGCTGCATGGGGATGAGCTTCTCGTACGGCCCGCCCCGGAACAGGCAGGACATGACCTCGCTCCTCCACGCGGCCGTCGATCGCGGCGTCACCTTCTTCGACACCGCCGAGGTCTACGGCCCGTACACGAACGAAGAGCTCGTGGGGGAAGCCCTCGCTCCCTTCCGCGGGCGGGTGGCCATCGCCACGAAGTTCGGATTCAAGCTGGGCGAGGCGGGAGGGCCGTGGGCGGGCCTCGACAGCCGGCCGGAGCACATCCGGGAGGTCGCGGAGGCCTCGCTCGGGCGGCTCAGGGTCGAGACGATCGACCTCTTCTACCAGCACCGCGTCGACCCCCAGGTCCCGATCGAAGACGTCGCCGGGGCCGTCAAGGAGCTGATCCAGCAGGGCAAGGTCAGGCATTTCGGCCTCTCCGAAGCCGGCGTGGGGACGATCCGCCGCGCGCACGCGGTCCAGCCCGTCACCGCGCTCCAGAGCGAGTACTCGCTCTGGTGGAGGGAGCCCGAGGTCGACGTGCTGCCGACCCTCGAGGAGCTCGGGATCGGATTCGTTCCCTACAGCCCGCTCGGCAGGGGGTTCCTCACCGGAAGGATGGACGAGAAGACCGAGTTCGCCGCCACCGACTTTCGCAGCGGGCTCCCCCGCTTCAAGCCCGAAGCCATGAAGGCGAACCGGGGCCTCGTCGACCTGCTCGCCGCCATCGGGTCGGTCCGGGGGGCGACCCCCGCCCAGATCGCGCTCGCCTGGCTGCTCGGGCAGAAGCCCTGGATCGTGCCGATCCCGGGGACCACGAAGCTGAACCGCCTGGAAGAGAACCTCGGAGCGACCCAGATCGAGCTGACGGCCGAGGACCTCCGCCAGATCGACACGGCCGCCGCGGAGATCCCGGTGCACGGAGCCCGGTACCCCGAACACCTTCAGAAGCTCGTCGGTCGCTGACAGCCCGCCGGCGCGCCGGTTCGAGCCGGCGGACGTCACCGTGTCAGAATTCCGGCGGTCTCCGATGCGAAAAAGACGGCTCCTCGCGATCTCCGCCCTCAAGGGCGGCGTGGGAAAGACGACCACGGCCGTCAACCTGGCGGCCGCCTGCGCGCGGGCCGGGCGCAGGGTACTGCTCGTGGACGTCGACCCGCAGGGGTGCGTGGGCTCTTCGATCGGGCTCGGCGGCGACGTGGGCCTCGACGCCTGGCTCGTCGGTGAGGCGGCGTTCGAGGACGTCGTCGCGCGAGAGAACCGGCCGAACCTCGACGTGGTCGTGGCGGGAGCCCGGCTCCTGGCCGCGGAGGACCAGCTGCGCGAGAAGGGGAAGGAAAAGCGGCGTCACAGGCTCGAGCGGCGCCTCGGGGACCTCGACGGGGAGGACTACGACGTCGTCCTCCTCGACTGCCCTCCCTCCGCCTCGCTCCTCCTCGAGAACGCCTGGTTCGCCGCCCACGAGCTCATCCTGCCTGCCAAGCTCGAGCCGCTCTCGCTGCCCGCCCTCGAGCGCACGAAGCGGTTCGTGGCGGCAATCGACGCGGACCGGCCGAAGCCGCTGCGGATCGACGGCGTCCTGCCGACCTTCTACGACCTGAGGACCCGCGTGTCGGACGAGACGCTCGACGCGATCCGCGAGAGATTCACGAAGATCCTGTCCCCCATCCGGATCAACGCGGCGCTCGCCGAAGCACCCCGGACGGGAAAGACGATCTACGAGCTCGACCCCTCCGCGCGGGGCGCGGTCGACTACGCGCTCCTCGCCGAGGATCTCGGCCTCGTCTGAGCCCGCGGCGCCTCATGACTCGTAGTCATTCAATGGATGAAAACAATGAGCTATGTGAATAGCTCACGACCCTCTATAACGGGCGCCCTGGAGGTACGGGACATGGCCACGACGCAGAAGACGGCGAGCATCCTTTCCGGACTGGGAATCGAAGAGCGGAACCTCGGCGGCTTCGCGGGCGAGTGGATCGGCAGCGGCAAGGCCCAGGCGGTGGTCTCCCCGGTGGACGGCGAGCTCCTGGCCACGGTGGTGAACGTCACGAAGGACGAGTTCGACACGATTCTCGCCCGCTGCCACGGTGCCTTCGCCGGCTGGCGGACGGTCCCGGCTCCCAAGCGGGGCGAGGTGGTCAAGGCGATCGGCGACGAGCTGCGGCTCCACAAGGACGCCCTCGCCCGGCTCGTCTCCCTCGAGATGGGCAAGACGCTCCGCGAGGGCCTCGGCGAGGTCCAGGAGATGATCGACATCTGCGACTTCGCCGTCGGCCTCAGCCGGCAGCTCTACGGGCTGACCATGCCCAGCGAGCGGCGCCGGCACCGGCTCCAGGAGCAGTGGCACCCGCTGGGCGTCGTCGGCGTCATCACCGCGTTCAACTTCCCCGTCGCCGTCTGGAGCTGGAACGCCGCGCTCGCGCTCGTCTGCGGCGACACCGTGCTCTGGAAGCCCTCCAGCAAGACACCCCTCACCGCCCTCGCCGTCACGCACCTCGCGCAGCGCGTGCTCGAGCGGCACGGCTTCGACCCGGCCATCTGCAGCCTGGCGATCGGGAGGGGGAGCGACATCGGCGACCTGATCAACACCGACCCCCGGGTGGCGCTCGTCTCCTACACCGGCTCCGTGCCCGGCGGCCGTCACGTGGGCAAGCTCGTGCAGGAACGCTTCGGCCGCCTGATCCTCGAGCTGGGCGGCAACAACGCGGTGATCGTGAGCGAGAAGGGCGACCTCGAGATCGCCCTCAAGGCCATCTACTTCGGCGCCATCGGAACATCCGGCCAGCGCTGCACGTCGACGCGGCGGGTCATCGTGCACGCGTCGATCTACGAGACCTTCGTGGAGCGCCTGAAGGCGCTCTACGAGGCGACGACGATCGGCGACCCGCTCGACGACGAGCACCTCATGGGGCCCCTGGTGGACGGCTCGGCCGTGGTGACCATGCTGCAGGCCATCGAGACGGCGAAGGGCCAGGGCGCGCGCGTGGCCTGCGGCGGCGAGAGGCTGGACCTCCCCGGTGGCTGCTACGTGACGCCGTGCCTGGTGGAGGTGGCGGGCAACCTGCCCATCGTCCAGGAGGAGACCTTCGCCCCTGTGGTCTACGTCATGCCGTACCGGACCCTGGAGGAGGCGATCGCGCTGCAGAACGGGGTGCCCCAGGGCCTCTCCAGCGCCATCATCACGAACGACTTCGTCGAGAGCGAGATCTTCCTTTCCGTCGAGGGGAGCGACTGCGGGATCGCGAACGTCAACACCGGAACGAGCGGCGCCGAGATCGGCGGGGCGTTCGGGGGCGAGAAGGAGACCGGGGGCGGGCGCGAGAGCGGCTCCGACGCCTGGAAGGCCTACATGCGCCGCCAGACGAACGCCCTGAACTTCAGCGGCCGGATCGAGCTGGCGCAGGGGATCGAGCTGGAGCTCTGAACGGCTCGATCCCCTGCCGCCACCGCGACGATCAGCCGATGTCGAAGCGGTCCAGGTTCATGACCTTGTTCCAGGCCGCCACGAAGTCGCGCACGAACTTCTCCTTCGCGTCGTCCTGCGCGTAGACCTCGGCGAGGGCGCGCAGCTGCGAGTTCGAGCCGAAGACGAGGTCCACGCGGGTGCCGGTCCACCGGAGCTCGCCCGTCGTGCGGTCGCGCCCTTCGAAGGTCTCCCCTGCCTCGGACGTCACCTTCCACGTGGTCCCCATGTCGAGCAGGTTGACGAAGAAGTCGTTCGTCAGGGCCCCGGCCCGCTTCGTGAAGACGCCGTGCGGCGAGCGGCCCACGTTGGCGCCGAGCACGCGCAGGCCGCCGACGAGGACCGTCATCTCCGGCGCGCTCAGCGTCAGGAGCTGCGCCTTGTCGACGAGCATCTCCTCGGCCGGCGCTCCGAGCCCCTTCCTCTGGTAGTTGCGGAAGCCGTCGGCGATCGGCTCGAGGACCGCGAACGACTCCACGTCGGTCTGCTCGGGCGTGGCGTCGGTGCGGCCCGGCGTGAAGGGGACCTCGACGGCGTGCCCCGCGGCCTTCGCCGCCGCCTCGACGGCCGCGCCGCCGGCGAGGACGATCAGGTCGGCCAGGGAGATCTTCTTTCCGCCCGCCTGGGCATTGTTGAACTCTTTCCGGATCCCTTCGAGAACGCCCAGCACCTTCGCAAGCTGCGCCGGCTCGTTGGCCTCCCAGTCCTTCTGCGGCGCGAGGCGGATCCGCGCGCCGTTGGCGCCGCCGCGCATGTCCGAGCCGCGGAAGGTCGAGGCCGAAGCCCAGGCCGTGGCGACGAGCTCGGCCACCGGCAGGCCGGAGGCGAGGACCTTCGCCTTCAGCGCGGCGACGTCCTTCGCGTCGACGAGCGGGTGGTCGACGGCGGGGACCGGGTCCTGCCAGATCAAATCCTCGGCCGGGACCTCCGGGCCGAGGTAGCGGACCTTCGGCCCCAGGTCGCGGTGCGTCAGCTTGAACCAGGCCCGGGCGAACGCGTCGGCGAACGCCTGCGGGTCCGCGTGGAAGCGGCGCGAGATCGGCTCGTAGATCGGGTCGAAGCGCAGCGACAGGTCGGCCGTCGTCATCATGGGCCGGTGCGTCTTCGACGGGTCGTGGGCGTCGGGAATCATGTGTTCCGGCTTGACGTCCTTTGCCAGCCACTGCCACGCGCCGGCGGGGCTCTTGACGAGCTCCCACTCGTAGCCGAACAGCATGTCGAAGTAGCCCATGTCCCACTTCGTCGGGTTCGGCTTCCAGGCGCCCTCGATGCCGCTCGTCGTCGTGTGGACGCCCTTGCCGGTCCCGAGCGCGTTCTTCCAGCCGAGGCCCTGCTCCTCGATCGGGGCCGCCTCGGGCTCCGGACCGACGAGCTTCGGGTCGCCCGCGCCGTGCGCCTTGCCGAACGTGTGGCCGCCGGCCACGAGGGCGACGGTCTCCTCGTCGTTCATCGCCATGCGGGCGAAGGTCTCGCGCACGTCGCGGCCCGAGGCCACGGGGTCGGGCTTGCCGTTGGGGCCCTCGGGGTTCACGTAGATCAGGCCCATCTGCACGGCGGCCAGCGGGTTCTCGAGTTCGCGATCGCCGCTGTAGCGCTCGTCGCCGAGCCAGGTCTTCTCCCGGCCCCAGTTGATGTCCTCCTCGGGCTGCCAGATGTCCGCGCGGCCGCCGCCGAAGCCGAACGTCTGGAAGCCCATCGACTCGAGAGCGCAGTTGCCGGCGAGGATGATCAGGTCGGCCCAGGAGATCTGGTTGCCGTACTTCTGCTTGACGGGCCAGAGGAGGCGTCGCGCCTTGTCGAGGTTGCCGTTGTCGGGCCAGCTGTTGACCGGCGCGAAGCGCTGGTTGCCGGTGCCGCCGCCACCGCGCCCGTCCGAGATGCGGTAGGTGCCCGCGCTGTGCCAGGTCATCCGGATGAAAAGGCCCCCGTAGTGGCCCCAGTCGGCCGGCCACCACTCCTTCGAATCGGTCATGAGGGCGTAGAGGTCCTTCTTCAGGGCCGCCAGGTCGAGCTTGCCGAACTCCTCGGCGTAGTCGAAGCCGGGGCCCATCGGGTTCGACGCGGGGGCATGCTGGTGGAGGATCCCCAGGTTCAGCTGGTTGGGCCACCAGTCGCGGTTCGTCGTGCCGCGGCCGGCAACGGGGTGGCTGGAAGCACCTGTGAACGGGCACTTGCCGCTTTCGCTCATTTCATCCTCCTCGGGTTCCGGGTTGGCGTTTGTCTTTCGACGTTTCCTGGCCGCGCTGGCAGGCCGCACAGAGCCCGCGCACCTCGACGTGCGCTTCCACGACGCTGCCGAGCCGCTTGATGGAGTCGGGGACGCGGAGGCCGTCGAGCTCGGCGCTCTCGAAGTCGCGCACCAGCCCGCAGCGCACGCAGGAGAAGTGGTGGTGCCGGTCGAGGTTCGCGTCGAACCTCACGCCGTCGCCTCGCGGCCCGAGCGTCGTGACGAGCCCGAGGTCGTGGAGCATCCAGAGCGTGCGGTAGACCGTGTCGAGCGACACGGTCGGCATCCTCAGCTGGACGGCGCGGAAGATGGTTTCCGCGTCGGGGTGCTCCTCCGTCCCCGCCAGCTCCCGGAAGATCTCGAGCCGCTGGTGGGTGATCTTGAGGCCCGCCTCCCGGGCAACGACCTCGAGGTGCCGGAGCCTTCTCTTGCTGCCGCCGCTGGGTCCGCTCTGCGCATACTTCCTAGTTGCGGATTAGCCGCAAGTAGGAACATATCCGGAGAGGTCGATCCCGTCAATCGGAGCTCGGCAGCTCGGGCCCGTCGGGGTCCTTCGCCTATACTTTCTCGCAGCCGCAAGGAGCCCGTCATGAAGCGTGCCCTTCTCCTCGCCGTGGCCCTGCCGGTTGCGTCGTCGCTTGCCTCGTGTGGCTCCTCGCCCACCGAGCCGGACGCGACGTCACGGGCTCGCACCACCCTGAAGATCACCGTCACCCGGTGCCATCTCGATGGCAGTGTGGTGGTCCGTGCCGACGGACCCAAACGACCCGCCCCTCGCCCCCCCAGGTCCTCTCCTGACCCCGGCCCCCCCTCACTCCGCAGGGAACGACGTCTTCGCAGCCAGCGCCGTCGGCGCGCTCGATCCGCTGGCGTCGATCCCCGCCGGAGGGACGGCTTCCATCGCGCTCGTCGATCCACCCGCGGCGTGCATGGGCCAGCGACCATGACCCTCGACGAAGCGCTCGGCAAGCTCGAGGCGCTCGGCAGCGAAAAGATGCGAGCGCAGAACAGGAAGAGGGGCGCCGGCGAGAGTCAGTTCGGCGTTCTGCTCGGTGATATCCGAAAGCTCGCCGCCGCGATCAAGACCGATCACGCGCTGGCCCTCGCGCTCTGGGAGACGGGAAACATCGACGCCCGGCTCCTGGCCACCCTCGTGATCGAGCCACGGAAGCTGTCTGGCGGCGAGATGGATCGGATGGTGCGGTCCGTCGGGTTCGCGCAGCTGGCAGACTGGCTCAGCTCCTATGTCCTCAAGGAGCATCCCGAGAAGGAGGCCTTGCGCCAGGCGTGGATGGCCGACGACGATCCCTGGGCCGCCCGCGCCGGATGGGGACTGACCGCCGGACGCATCGCCAGGAGTCCGGAAGGGCTCGACGTGCCGGCCCTCCTGGCGCGCATCGAGTCCGAGATGGGAGGCGCCGCTTCGGAAGTCCAGTGGACGATGAACGCCACCCTGGCGGCGATAGGGATTCACTTTCCCGCGCTCCGCAAACGCGCCATCGCGATCGGCGAAACCCTGGGAATCTACCGCGACTATCCGGTCTCCAAGGGCTGTACCTCACCCTTCGCCCCGATCTGGATCAACGAGATGGTGCGGCGGCAGGGGTGAGCCCGGCGTAGCGGTGACTCCCCGGGCTCATCGGGCGCCTGGCTCCGCTTCCACGCCGGCAGGTCGAGGCCGGCGGTTGCCTGCGTCCACGGTAACCTGCGCGGGCATGAGCAGCCGACATCGCACGTGGAGCGTGGAGGAGCGGGACGTCCTCCGGACGCTCCGCCGCCCCGAGGACGTCCAGCGCTTCGTCGATGAGCTTCCCTACAACAGGGAGGACGGCGGCGAGACGTGCCGATCGCCGCGCCGCGTCCTGCGGGACCAGACGGCCCAGTGCTTCGAGGCGGCCGTCTTCGCGGCCGCCGTTTTCCGGTTCCAGGGGCGGCGGCCGCTCGTACTCCTCCTCGCCGCGGTCCGCGACGAGCACCACCTCCTCGCGCTCTTCCGGGAGAAGAAGGACGGCGGCGCGTGGGGGGCCGTCGGCAAATCGAAGTTCGTCGGCCTGCGCTTCCGCGACCCGGTCTACCGCACGCCTCGCGAGCTCGCGATGAGCTACTTCGAGAGCTATTACAACGACGACGCGGAGAAGACCCTCCGCGCGATCTCGCGCCCGATCGACCTCTCGCGCGTGGACGGGCGGAACTGGGAGCGCAGCGAGGAGGACATCTGGGGCGTCAGCGAGTGGATCGGCCTCCACGCCGTCCGGCCTCTCGTCACGCCCTCCCAGGCGAGAGGCCTTCGCCGCGTGGAGCCGGTCGCCTTCGCACAGGGGCTCCTGCCGGGGCAGAAGCACCCTCCCCGCGAGAGAATCCAGGGCTGATCCGGACCCGCGCTGCCCCGCGGGCGAGGCGGGTCCTGTAGCCTCGGGCGCGATGCCGGTCCGGGTCCTTTTCCTCTCCGACACGCACCTCGGCCTCGACCTTCCGTCGCGGCCCCGTGTCGAAAGGCGCCGCCGCGGCGACGACCTCTTCGAGAGCTTCGAGCGGGCGCTCGCACCGGCATTGAGCGGCGAGGCCGGCATCGTCGTCCACGGCGGCGACCTCTTCTACCGGAGCCGGATTCCGGCCTGGCTCGCGGAGAGAGTCTTCTCGCGGCTCGCCCAGCTCGCCGATCTCGGGTTGGACGTCTTCTGGGTCCCCGGGAACCACGAGCGGTCCGGAGTGCCGCGCGGCCTGCTCCTGACGCATCCGCGGATCCGCGCCTTCGACCGCCCCAGGACGTTCGTCGTCCGGCGGGACGGCCTCGACCTCGCGCTCTCCGGTTTCCCTTTCGCTCCCGACGTGCGGACGAGCTTTCCCGCACTCCTCGCGGCTACGGGGCACGCGGACGCCGTGGCCGACGTCCGCCTCCTCTGCTTCCACCAGGCCGTCGAAGGGGCAAAGGTCGGGCCGGTCGGATTCACCTTTCGCAACGGGGCCGACGTCGTTCGCGGCCGGGACGTCCCGGCGGGCTTTGCGGCCGTCCTCTCCGGGCACATCCACCGCGCGCAGGTCCTCACCCACGACCTCGCAGCGCGCCCTCTCGCCTCGCCCGTCCTCTTCGCCGGGTCGACGGACCGGACCTCCTTCGCCGAGCGGAACGAGCCGAAGGGAACGCTTCTCCTCGAGCTCGAACGAGATGGCCGTGGCGGTACCGCGACCTGGGAGTTTCGCGAGCTCCCGGTCCGGCCGATGGTCGACCTCGAGCTCGACCCGGACGACGACGCCGCGTCGTTCGAGGCTCGCCTCCGTGCCGCGCTCTCGCGCCTCGACCCGGCGTCTCTCGTCCGGCTCCGCCTCTCGCGCGAGCCCTCCCCCGCCGTCGCCGAGCTCCTCGGCGCGAAAGCCCTTCGTCGCGCCGCGCCACCCACGATGACCGTCTCGGTCGCCTGGCGAGACGCATTCGAACGAAACGTCCGCGACGATCCAGCGGCGGATAGATCGCGTCCTCGGGCGTAACGTTGCTCGCGGTTCCCCACCGCCGCGCGGTGCAGAATCGACGGATGGACCACCCCTCCGCGACGCCGGCGAAGCCAGACGCCTCGTCCAACGTCTTCCTCTTCTTCCTCGCCTCGTTCATCTGGGGAACGACCTGGCTCGCCATCAAGTTCCAGCTTGGCGTCGTGGCTCCCGAGGTCTCCGTGGCGTGGCGGTTCGCCCTCGCCTCTCTCCTCCTCGTCGGGTGGTGCCTCCTGCGCGGCGTCTCGCTCCGGTTCACGGCGCGCGACCACGCCCGCCTCGCGCTCCTCGGGTTCCTCCTCTTCGGGCTGAACTACGTCCTCGTCTACCGCGCCGAGCAGCACCTCGCCTCCGGACTCGTGGCGGTCGTCTTCTCCTTCCTCGTCTTCTGGAACCTGATCGGCGCCCGGCTCTTCTTCGGAACGCCGACGCCGCCGGCCGTCGCCCTCGGCGCAGTGATCGGCGTGGCAGGCGTCGCGCTCCTCTTCTGGCCGGAGGTGACGAGCCTCCGTGGGGGCGCCGGTCAGGCGGGCGGACTCTGGCTCGCCCTCGTCGCGACCTTCTTCGCCTCGGCCGGGAACCTCTACTCGCAGCGGCTCTTCGCAACCGGCCTGGCCGTCGCCCCGTCGATCGCGTTCGCGATGGGCTACGCCTCCCTCTCGGTATTGGCCTGGTGCGCGGTGACCGGTATCCCCTTCGCGTTTGACGCGAGGCCTGGATACGTCCTCTCCCTCGCCTACCTCGCGCTCTTCGGGTCGGTCGTCGCCTTCATGGCCTTCCTCACGCTCCTCAAGCGGATCGGCGCGGGGCGGTCCGGCTACACCGCCGCCGTGATTCCGCTGATCGCGATGCTGGCGTCCACCGCGTTCGAGGGATACCGCTGGTCGGCGGCGCCCGTCGCCGGCATGCTCCTCGTCCTCGGCGGCACCGTGCTCGTCCTCCGGGCGAAGGAGCGGGTGGTCCGCGATCCCGTTCCATTCTCCGACGAACGACGGGCGCGCTGACGAAGCGGCAGGTCGAGACGTCGGCCGTCCCGGTCAGACGCGGAGCGCCTCGACGAGCGCCTGAAGGGCCGGAGGCTGATGGCGCCGGCTCGGGTAGTAGAGGAAGTAACCGTCGAACGGCGGACACCAGTCCTCGAGCACGCGCACGAGGTCGCCCCGCCCGAGGAGGTCGGCGGCGTCCTCCTCGAGCAGGTAGGCCAGTCCCAGGCCGTCGAGCGCGGCGCGCAGGGTGAACACGGGGTCGGTGACGACGAGAGGTCCTGAAACGGAGACGACGACGGGCCGGCCGCGCTTCTCGAACTCCCACCGGTAGACGGGGCCGCTGACCCCCAGGCGGTGGGAGATGCAGCTGTGCGCCGTCAGGTCGCGCGGCGTCTTCGGCCGGGGATGCGAGTCGAAGTACGCCGGCGCGCCGACGACGGCCGCGCGCTGCTCCCCGCTGATCCGGACGGCGACCATGTCCCTCTGGACGAACTCCCCGAGGTGGATGCCGGCGTCGAAACGCCCTGCGACGAGGTCGGGGCGGTTCTCTCCTTCGGTCGTGATGTCGAGGACCACCTCGGGGTTGTCTCGAACGAACTTCGCGACCTTCGGCCAGAGGGCCATCGCGATCGCCATCGGCGGCGCGACCAGCCGGACGACGCCGGCCCGCCTCGCACGCAGCCGGCCGGCCTCGGCGAGCGCGGCCTCGATCTCTTCGAGCGCGGGGCGCACGTGCGCCAGCAAACGCTCGCCCGCCTCCGTGGGCGCGACCGTGCGCGTCGTCCGGGCGAGGAGTCTCAGGCCCAGTCGCTCCTCGAGGGACCGAATCGCGTGGCTCACGGCCGACCGGCTGAGACCGAGCCGGTGGGCCGCCTTCGTGAAGCTGAGCTCCTCGGCCACCACCGCGAAGGCGGCGAGGACCGCGAGCTCGTCACGGGCTATTGGTGCACTCACTTCACCAGCCTATGCCGCCTTTGCCGTCTTGTCGACCGCTCGCGACGTTCCTATCCTTTTCCCGTGGAAAGCAGAAAGGAGCTTCAGATGTGCGATCGATGCGGAGATTCGAGCCATGAGGCGGGCGCCGGCGCCTACGACCGGCGCGAGGTCCTGAAGGCGGGTGCGGCCCTGGTCGCGGCGCCCCTCGTCGGAAGCGTGGCCGGCAAGCTGGATGCTGCGCAGCCGGGAGCGCCCACCGGCGATCGGCCCGCCTCCGCGCGGGCCTGGGGTGCGACGAGCGCCACGAGCCCCATCGCGCCTCTGCAGATCGCCCGGCGCGCCCTCGGGCCGCACGACGTGCTTCTCGACGTCCTCTATTGCGGCATCTGTCACTCCGACATCCACCAGGCGCGCGACGAGTGGCACGAATGGGGGCCGACGGTCTACCCGTGCGTCCCCGGCCACGAGGTCATCGGCCGGGTCGGCGCCGTCGGGAAGAAGGTCACGAAGTTCAAGGTGGGCGACATCGGCGGCGTCGGATGCCTCGTCGATTCCTGCCGCACGTGCGACGGCTGCCGCGCCGACCGCGAGCAGAACTGCGCCCGGTCGGCCACCTTCACCTACAACTCGCCCGACGCGCACGGCGCTGCGCCGGTCACCTACGGCGGCTACTCCGACAGGATCGTCGTCACCGAGCACTTCGTCATCCGGATCCCGCCCGGCGCGGACCTTGCGGCGACGGCCCCGCTCCTCTGCGCCGGGATCACCACCTTCTCCCCGATGCAGCACTGGAGGCTCGGCGGCGGGCAGCGCGTGGGGGTGATCGGGCTCGGCGGGCTGGGTCACATGGCGGTGAAGCTCGCGGCCGCGCGCAACGCCGAGGTCACCGTTTTCACCACCACCCCCGGCAAGCTGGGGGACGCCGAGCGGCTGGGCGCCCGGCAGGCCGTCCTCTGGAGCGACGCGGCGGCGATGAAGCGGCTCGCGAACACCTTCGACCTCCTCATCTCCACCGTGCCGAAGGCCTACCCGATGCAGCCGTTCGTCGACCTCCTCAAGGCCGACGCCACGCTCGTCAACGTCGGGGCCATGGAGCAGATCCAGGGTGTCAGCGGGATCCAGCTCGTGTACGCGCGCAAGAGCATCGCCGGATCGATGATCGGCGGGATCGCCGAGACGCAGGAGGTCATCGACTACTGCGCCGCCCGCGGTATCAAGGCCGACGTCGAGCTCGTCCGCCCCGACCAGGTCAGCCAGGCCTTCGATCGCGTCGTCCGGAAGGACGTGCGGTACCGCTTCGTCATCGACCTGGCGTCGGCAAAGGCCTGACGCCCCGCGACGACCGTGAGGATCCGCATGAGCATCGAAGGCGGGTCGATCGCGGCCACCCTCGCCGACAACGACACGGCCCGGGACTTCGCCTCCCAGCTCCCGCTCGAGCTGACGCTCACGGACTATGCCGCCACGGAGAAGATCAGCGATCTGCCCAGGAGGCTGAGCACGGAAGGTGCTCCCCCGGGCATCGATCCCGTCGTGGGGGATCTCACCTACTACTCGCCCTGGGGGAATCTGGCCATCTTCTACGAGGACTTCCGCCATTCGGCCGGGCTGATCAAGCTGGGACGAATCGACTCCGGCCTCGAGGTTCTGAACCGCCCCGGGCCGCTGAGAGTGACGATCGAACCCGTCGAGGAGGAGACCGGCAGGTCGCCGGTCCGCCGAAGGCTGAGATGAGTCGAACCCGAGCATCGAACAGAAGGAGCCGACCATGAACCGACCCATTCCAGAAGCCGCGCAGATGGACGCTTCGCCAGGAAGCTTGCCGAGCGGCAGATTTGCTTTGAGCGTGGCTCTCGCTTTCACAACAGTGCTGGCGGCCTGCCAGTCGGGTTCGGGGCAGGCACTCCACGCCGCGAACAAGGAGGCCGCCATGCCACGAGTCGCAACGTGGGACAAGACCTTTTCAAGAAACGAGAAGGTGGACCATCAGAGAGTCACTTTCAAGACCCGCTACGGCATCACCCTATCGGCTGACCTGTACCAGCCGAAAAGTACCAGCGGCAAGCTTGCAGCGATTGCCGTTGGTGGCCCCTTCGGCGCGGTCAAGGAACAGTCGTCGGGCCTTTATGCGCAGACCATGGCGGAACGCGGATTCGTCACGCTGGCTTTCGATCCGTCCTACACGGGGGAAAGTGGTGGTGAACCGCGGAATGTGGCCTCACCAGACATCAACACGGAGGATTTCAGTGCCGCCGTGGACTTTCTCGGCCTGCAACCCAATGTGGACCGCGGGCGCATTGGCATCATCGGCATTTGCGGCTGGGGTGGCATGGCATTGAATGCAGCCGCCGTGGACAAGCGCGTGAAGGCGGTCGTGGTCAGCACCATGTACGACATGACGCGCGTCATGTCCAGGGGCTACAACGACAGTGTGACCCTCGAACAGCGCACGCAAGCACTGGAGCAGCTGGGCCGGCAGCGTTGGCAGGATGCGGAAAAGGGAGCTCCGGCGTATGGCCCGGTCTCCAACGAGCTGAAAGGCGGCGAAGCGCAGTTCCTGGTGGACTATCACGACTACTACAGGACGCCGCGGGGCTTCCATCCGCGGGCGGTGAACTCGCACGGCTCGTGGACGCTCACGACCCCGCTGTCGTTCATGAACATGCCGCTCTTGACCTACATCGCGGAGATTTCGCCGCGCCCGGTTCTGTTCATCCACGGCGAAAAGGCCCACTCGCGCTATTTCAGCGAAACCGCCTACGCGGCTGCGGCGGAGCCGAAGGAGCTCATGATCATCCCGGACGCCAGCCACACTGATCTCTACGACCGGATGGACGTGATTCCGTTCGACAAGATCACAGTGTTCTTCGGCACGAACCTGAAGTGACATCACGGCTGCGAGCAGGGATGAAGTGACCCTGGCGAACGTCTCGGGGTTGCCGCATGACAGCCGAATCGGCTGCAGGTATCGGCCTCCTGGCGCGTTCCGCCACCACATTGGCGCGTTTTGCTAATGACCGACCGGCCCGGACGCCCTACCTTGTCGACGCCGGGAGGCGACCCGAAATGACCGAAGCGACGAACACCAAGCCCGCCGGCACCTCGAAGGTCGAATCGACCTCGTACGACGCCCGCGCCTGGGCCGCCACGAGCGCGACCAGTCCGCTCGCTCCAGCGACGATCCGCCGCGCTCACGCCGTCCAGCGCGTCACCGCGCTCCAGAGCGAGTACTCCCTCTGGTGGAGAGAGCCCGAGGCGGAGGTGATTCCGACGCTCGAGGAGCTGGGGATCGGATTCGTCCCCTTCAGCCCGCTCGGGAAAGGCCTCCTCACGGGCGCGATCGACGAGAAGACGACTTCCGACAAGACCGACTTTCGCAACGTCGTTCCCCGGTTCGCGCCCGAAGCGCGCAAGGCGAACCTCGCGTTCGTCGAGATGCTGCGGCGGATCGCTGAAGCGAAGGGGGCGACGCCCGCGCAAATCGCCCTCGCTTGGCTCCTCGCGCAGAAGCCGTGGATCGTCCCGATCCCGGGCACGACGAAGCTCCACCGGCTCGGCGAGAACCTCGGCGCGGCCGGGCTGACCCTCTCCCCGGAGGATCTCCGCGAGATCGACGAAGTCTCCGCGAAGGTCACGCTGCACGGCGCCCGCTACCCGGAACACCTGCAGAAGCTCGTCGGCCGCTGATCGGCGCAGCGGGACTCGAGACAGGGCCGCCACAGGAGCGCAGCCCTCTGCCGGCAGCACCTCCACCCAGGGTCCCCTGCCCTCCCTGACCGGCGGGCGCCGCAGGCTCGGTGCGCTCGAGGTCTCCCTACGACGCCGCCAAGGGCTGGGCGCCGGTCCTACGACGAGGTCTCCATGGACTGCCTCTTCCTCCGCAGCTCCATGGCCCAGAGGGCCGCGACGAGGAGGACGTCGCTGACGACGTGGGTGTTCCGCCCCTCTTCCCAGGGGGGTGGAACCAGGGTGGGCTCGATGAGCCGCGCGGCGCCGCTCGCTCCGGAGTCGGCGGCAACGGCCTTCAACGCGTCGAGGACCGCGAACCGCTGCATCGTGATGTCCTTCAGGCCGCCGAGGTTCTTGTACGCGAAGATGCAGAACAGGACGGTGATGAGCGACGTGGTGGCGACGTCCCGCTGCTTGCGCATCGACGAGAAGGCCAGGAGGCCGCCGGCGATGACGACGTAGAGCGTCCAGAGCCACTGCAGGCCGTTGGACCGCTCGAAGTACATCTGGACGAGGTCCGTGTAGCTCATGAGGACATCCTTTCGTGTCGTGGGCAGCAGCCGGATTTTCGAGCGGCGAGGGGGGACCGTCAAGGAAGCCGGCGGCGTCCGGCGATCGGACGCTACAATGCCTCGCTTTCATGCATGACATTGCTCCGTGGGGTGGTCCGTGACGCGGGACGCCGCGCTCCTGACCTTTCCCACCCACGACGGCGTCGAGCTTGTCTACCGGCACTGGCCCGCGCGCGGATCGGCCCCCGAGGGCTGGCCCGCCCGGCCCGCCCTCGTGCTCCTTCACCGCGGTCACGAGCACTCGGGCCGCCTGCAGCACCTCGTGGACGAGCTCGAGCTCCCCGGCGTGGACGTCTACGCCTGGGACGCGCGCGGGCACGGCCTGTCGCCCGGCGAGCGGGGACACAGCCCGAGCTTCGGCACCTCGATCCGCGACGTGGGGACCTTCGTCGACCACCTCTGCGCCCGGCACGCGCACGGGCGAGAGGACGTCGCCCTCGTGGCCCAGAGCGTCGGCGCCGTCCTCGCGGCCGCGTGGGTGCACGACTACGCCCCCCGCATCCGCGGCCTCGTCCTGGCGACGCCGGCCTTCTCGGTGAAGCTCTACGTCCCGTTCGCACGACCGGGGCTCTCGCTCCTGCGGCGCCTCAGGGGCAACTTCGCCGTGACGTCCTACGTCAAAGGGAACGTCCTCACGCACGACCCGGAGCGGGTCGCCTCGTACGAAACGGACCCGCTCGTCTCCCGCGTCATCTCGGGGGACATCCTCCTCGGCCTCCTCGAGGCGGGCGACCGGCTCGTGGCAGACGCCCAGGCGATCCGCACCCCGACGCTGCTCCTCGTCTCCGGCAAGGACTGGGTCGTGCGCCGCGCGCCGCAGCTCCGCTTCTTCGAGCGGCTCGGCGCGGCGACGAAGGAATGCATCGTCCTGCGGGACTTCTTTCACGACACGCTGGGCGAGAAGGAACGCTCCCGTGCCCTGACCCCTTTGCGGGGCTTCCTCGACCGGATCTTCCAGGCGCCGCTCGAGGACCCTGACCGGACCGCGGAGGACCGGTCGGGGCCCTCCTTCGAGACCTGGCGCCGGCTGTCGCGCCCCCTGCCGTCGCTTTCCCCGATGGGCTTCCTCTGGAACGCGCAGCGCGTCGGGCTCCGGACGCTGGGCCGCCTGTCGCACGGGATCGACCTCGGCTGCCGGACCGGCTTCGACTCGGGCGCGAGCCTCGACCACGTCTACGGTGACGAGGCCGCCGGGCGGATCGGCGTGGGGCGGCTCGTGGACCGCGTCTACCTCGACGCTCCCGGGTGGCGCGGCGTCCGGGTGAGGAGGCGCCAGCTCGGCGAGCTGATCCGCCTCGCGTGCGAGCGGGTGGCGGCCACGGGCCGGGCGCCGCACCTCCTCGACCCGGCCGCGGGACACGGGCGATACCTGCTGGACGTCCTCGAGAGCGTGCCCGAGGCGACGGCGCTCCTCCGGGACCTGCTTCCCGAGAACGTCCGGGAAGGAAGCGCGCGGATCCGCGAACGAGGGCTCGACGGCCGCGTGAGGTTCGAGCAGGGCGACGCTTTTGACCCCGACTCTCTCGCCGACGTGAGGCCGCGCCCCGACGTGGCCGTCGTCTCGGGCCTCTTCGAGCTGTTCCCCGAAAACGACGGGGTGCGCCGGAGCCTCTCCGGCCTCGCCGCCGCGATGGCGCCAGGCGGGTGGCTCGTCTACACGAACCAGCCGTGGCATCCCCAGCTCGAGATGATCGCGCGCCTCCTGACGAGCCACCGGGGCGGCGCACCGTGGGTGATGCGCTGCCGCTCGCAGCGGGAGATGGACCAGCTGGTGGAGGAAGCCGGCTTCGAGAAGGCGGACCAGCGGGTCGACGAGGCGGGCCTCTTCACCGTCTCCCTCGCCCGGCGCGCCGCATGACGGGAGCCGAACGCCGCCCCCGGGTAGAGGCCGCACTGTGGCTCGCGTTCCTCGGGGTCTTCTTCTTCGGGACCTACGGCTGGGCCAACGCCTTCACGGCGACCCGGACGGACGTGGGAATCGTGGTCTGGGCCTGGGAGCGCCACATCCCGTTCCTGCCCTGGACCATCGTCCCGTACTGGAGCATCGACCTCGCCTACGCCGCGTCCGTCCTCCTGTGCGCGACCCGGCGCGAGCTCCGCGTCCACGTCGCGCGCCTCGTCCTTGCCTCAGTCGTCTCCCTGGCCGGCTTTCTCGCCTTTCCGCTCCGTTTCAGCTTCGAGAGGCCGGCCGCGGACGGCCTGCCCGGGGCCCTCTTCGCCCTGCTCTCGTCCTTCGACCTGCCGTTCAACCAGGCCCCGTCGCTGCACGTCTCGCTGCTCCTCGTTCTCTGGACCTTCTACGCGGGGAAGGTCCACGGACCGTGGCGGTGGGCGGTTCACGGCTGGAGTCTCCTCGTCGGCCTCTCGGTCCTCACCACCTGGCAGCACCACGCGGTGGACGTGGTGACCGGCGTCGCGGCCGGCGTCGTCTGCCTCTGCGCGATACCGCTGCGGCTCCGGATCCTGAGGCCCGACCGGCGAGAGTCCGTCATCGGCCTCTCCTACCTGCTCGGGGGCCTCGCCGCCTTCGTCATCGCGGCGTGGCAGGGAGGCTTCGGGTGGCTCCTGGCCTGGCCCGGGCTCGCCCTGACGCTGGTGGCGGCCGGATACCTCGGCTTCGGGCCGGGGGTCTTCGGCCCGACGGAAGCGCCGTGGCACTGGCGCGCCCTCATGCTCCCCGTGCGGCTCGCGGCAACCCTTTCCGCACGGCTGCAGACGCGGGGCCTTCCCGCCTTCGCCGAGCTCGCTCCGGGGCTCTCGGTCGGACGCGCACCCCGCGCACGCGAGGCGGCGGAACTGGGCGTGAAGACCGTGGTGAACCTCGCCCCGGAGATCCTGGCTCCCGGTCCGGGCGAAGGAGTCGTCCGGGTCCGAGCCCCGCTCCTCGACCTCGCCACTCCGTCGCCCGACGAGTGGGATCGGGCCGTCGCGGCAGCCTCGGCAGCCTGGTCGGCAGGACCCGTTCTGATCCACTGCGCCATGGGCCTCCAGCGGAGCGTCCTCGTGGCCAGCGCGGTCCTGGCGCGGAGCGGGATCGAGCCGGCTGCGGCCTGGGAGAGAGCCCGCGAGGCTCGGCCGCAGGCCCGCGCGAAGCCCTCCCAGCTCGCTCTCCTCGGGATCGGGGAGACTTCTTGAGTCCTCCCTTTCCTGAAGGATCGATTCCCGGGATCCGCCCCCCACTCCTCGACCGCCTCTGCGGTCACGCGCTGGCCGGGTTCTGCAAGGCGATGACCTCGCTGGAGACCGCCTGGAGCGTGCCCTGGGACCCGGCCCGCCCGCGCGTCTTCTACGTGAACCACGCCAGCCACGCCGACTCGGCGCTCGTCTGGTCCTCGATTCCAGCGCGGGAGAGACCCAGGCTCCGACCCGTCGCCGCCGCCGACTACTGGACGGCAGGCCCCGTCCGGCGATACCTCGCCAAACGGGTCTTCCACGCGGTCCTGGTCGAACGCCAGACGAACGGGGGGCCGGGGGACGCGGTGGAGCGCATGGAGGCCGCCCTTCGAAACGGCGACTCGCTGCTCCTCTTCCCGGAGGGGACCCGGAACCTCGGGAACGGCCTTCTCCCGTTCCGGCCCGGCCTCTACCACATCGTCAGGCGGTGCCCGTGGGCCGAGATACAGCCGGTCTGGCTGGAGAACCCGGGACGGGGCCTGCCGAAAGGGGCGTACCTACCGATACCCCTTCTTTGCCGCGCCTTCTTCGGTCCCCTCCTCGCGACGGCTGCGGGAGAGAGCCAGGAGGACTTCCTCGAACGCGCCCGGGCAGCTCTCCTGGCCCTCCGACCCTCGTCCCCGTCCGGAGGCCGGGCCTGACCGAGGTCTGGCGCCTCTGGACGTGGGTCGCCGGCGCGCTGGCGCTCGGCACCGCCGTCGTGCTCCTGATCCGCCGACGGCTCGGGCCCGGGAACGCCACGGGCCGCAACCTCGTGGACCGGGCCGTCGGCTGGGCCTGGATCCTCGGCGTCCTCGCTGCGGCCTACTTCGCGGGACCGCCCGGCGCCCTCTTCCTTTTCGCCGTGGTTGCCGCGCAAGGTCTCCGGGAACTCCTCTCGAGGCGGGGAATCTCGAGTGTCCGGGATTACACCTCGATGTCCGTCCTTTTCTACGGGGCACTGCCTCTCTTGTTCGCGCTCGTGCCGTATTCCGGCTACTGGCTCGTCTCGCCGGTCATCGGACTCGCCGGCCTCGGCCTCGTCCTGGCGGCGTGGGCATCCTCGCCGCCGGGCGACGCGAGACGGCGCGCTTTGCACTTTCACCTCGCGCTGCTGGGCACTCTCTGGGGCCTTCCCCACGTCGCCGCGCTCTGGTACCTCCGGCCGCAGGCCGCTCCCGCCTCGGGCCCGCTCCTCGCCGGCTTCCTGCTTCTTGTGGTCCAGTCGAGCGACGTGGCCCAGTACGTCTCCGGCCGCCTCCTGGGCCGGCACCCGCTCTCCGCCCGCTCTCCGTCCAAGACGTGGGAAGGTTTCGCAGGAGGGCTTCTCTTCGCCGTCGGCCTCGGCGTGCTGCTCCACGGCTCGACTCCCTTCACCTGGCGCCAGGGTGCGGCGCTCGCACTGGTGGTCTACCTCCTCGGGGTTGCGGGCGGCCTCCTCCTCTCGTCCGTGAAGAGAGACCTGGGCCTCAAGGACTGGAGCGCGCTCCTGCCCGGGCACGGCGGGATGCTCGACCGGGTCGACTCGCTCCTCCTGTCGGCGCCCGTCTACTACCACCTCGTCCGGCTGCTCCTCGGCTGAGCTCGCTCACGCGACGGCCGTCCCGAACGGGCGGGCGGGCCTCTCGTCCGCCGCCTTCCGCGACGGCCTGGCAAGCCGGTGGACAACGCCTTCGCCGAGTCCTTCAACGCCACGGTCAGACGAGAGTGCCTCTCGCAACACTGGCTTCGACCCCGTTTCCCGGCTTCCGGCTAGACTCGCCTCGCCATGGTTCGATCCCGCGAGGAGATCATCTCGACCCTCCGGGCAATGAAGCCCGACCTCGGACGTCGCTTCGGCGTGCGCGACCTGGCCCTCTTCGGCTCGTTCGCGCGGGGCGACGAGACCGACCGAAGCGACATCGACATCCTCGTCGAAGTAGATCCCGCGATCGGACTCGATTTCGTCACGCTCGCCGACAAGCTCGAAGAGGCCCTCGGCCGACCGGTCGACCTCATCTCAACGCGGGCGCTGCGTCCACGTCACATGGACGCTATCCGGCTCGAAGCTCTTCATGTCTAGACGCTCCGTCCGCCTCCTGCTCGACGACATGCTCGAGGCGACGGAGCGGATCGAGCGGTATGTCGCGAGAATGGACCAGCCCGCATTCCTCGCCGACGAGAAGACCTCCGACGCCGTCGTGAGGAACCTCGAGATTCTCGGAGAAGCAGCCGCTCACGTGCCGGATGAGTTCAGGGCAAGCACACCGGACCTGGAATGGCCGCGGGTCGTCGGCCTCAGGAACCGGGTCGTCCACGGGTACTTCGCGGTGGACCTCGAGCTCGTCTGGATGATCGTCGTCAGCGACCTGCCCGTTCTCGCGTCGCGACTTCGTCGGCTTCGCGACTCCCTCGACTGACGCCTCAACCGGTCGGCGCGGCCAACGGCTTCGTCAAGACGAGGCTTGGTCGACGCGCGAAAAGCTCGACGCCGTGGAGGTCGTCCGCGGCTTCCGTCTCGGCGATCAGAGTGGTCGGGACGGCGAGATTCGAACCCGCGACCCCTTGAACCCCATGGGGAAAAGGAGCGCTTTCGACGCCGGGAGCCCGATGGGTCCGGCCGTTTTGGACAGTAGTGTGGACACCTCCTCGCCTCGCAGCACCTCCGATTCGCCGTTCGTTCTCGGGTGGTTCCCGGCGAAGAACAAACTGTTGACTTCCGCCTGCGATCCCCGACGTTTCGTACACAAGGCTCACCGAGTCTCCCCGATCTTCCTCCCGGCGGGGCGGTGTGGATTGAGGCGTATCGACACTGGCGGCGAGGGTCGTGAGGATCGCATCGGGTTCCTGCGAGACGCGGCCTCGCGACGGGCCAATAGAACCGGTTCGAGTTCTCGCCCTTTCGCGTTTCGCGAATCACGAATACACTCCCTCCATGGCCCTGAAACCGCAGGATCTCCTCGTCGCTCTCAAGCTCTGGGTCGGACGCGACCAGGCTTGGACCTACCCGCTCCTCGCCCGGTCCCTGGGGATGAGCGTGTCGGAGGCTCACGGCGCGGTGAAGCGGGCGGTCGCGGCCGGCCTGCTGCCGCCAGGAGGACTGCGCGTCAGACCCCGGGCCGAGGCGCTCCGGGAGTTTCTCGTCCACGGAGCGAAGTACTCCTTCCCGGCGTTTCGGGGCGAGTTGGCGAGGGGAATCCCGACCGCGCACGCCGCCTCGCCGCTGAAGGAACTCCTCGCGGACGCCTCCGAACCGCCTCCCGTCTGGCCTCACCCGAACGGCACCGCGCGTGGACCGAGCCTCGCGCCGCTCATTCCTTCCGCACCGGGCGCCGCGCTGGAAGACCCCGCCTTGTACGAGCTTCTCGCTCTGTTCGATGCCCTGCGGGCAGGACGTGCTCGCGAGCGCGAGATGGCCACGCGACTCCTCGAGGAGCGGCTGAGGTGACCCCGGACCCCAACCTCGCCATGCTCGAGCGTATCGCCGAGGCCCTCGGGCCCCTGCGCCACAGCATGGTCTTCCTCGGGGGGTGTGCCACGGGACTCCTGATCACGGATCCTGCCGCCGCGCCGATCCGAGCTACGCGGGACGTCGACGTGATCGTCGAGACACCAGACCGGTCCGCGTACTTCGCGCTCGAGAGGGAGATGACGGAGCGCGGATTCCGCCACGATCAGAGCGCTGGGGCTCCGATCTGCCGATGGACCTTCGGCGAGACTCTCCTCGACGTCATGCCGATCGATCCTTCGGTGCTCGGCTTCGCAAACCGCTGGTACCCGGAAGCGCTGCGAACGCAGCGGACCGTCCGGCTTCCGAGCGGCGTCGAGATCGCGGTGGTCTCGCCGCCGGCCTTCCTGGCCACCAAGCTGGAGGCGTTCCTGGGAAGGGGGCGAGGCGACTACGCCTCCAGCCACGACCTCGAGGACTTCGTCAGCGTCGTCGACGGCCGCGACGGGATCGTGGAGGAGGTCTCGGCCTCGTCCGATGACCTTCGCTCGTTTCTCGGCATCGAACTCGGGAGGTTCTTGACCGAGGAGCGTTTCCTCTCGGCGCTTCCGGGTCATCTCCCGTCGGATAGCGGAAGCCAGGCGCGGGTGCCGATCCTGCTTCAGCGACTTCGCGCCCTCGCAGGGACGGGTCAGGTGACGAGGTCGGTCAGAGAGAAGTAGACAGGCGCAAAAACGCCGCCGTTCCCGGCGGCGTCTAAATCCTTTGGAATCAATGGTCGGGACGGCGAGATTCGAACTCGCGACCCCTTGAACCCCATGCGACACCTCCGTCCACTGACAGCTGTAACTGGCCATATATCATGAATTTACGCTTGGGTGAGATGCCGCCCGGACTATCCGCAGACGGCATCGGACAACGAAAGTAGATACCTTGAGGCTCTCAATGAACGACGCTTCTGAAACCTGCGTTCGGCCCCCCGCGGGAAGGATCCGACAGGATCGGGCAGCGCTCTTGAGAGACAATCGCCATGGGAGTCCAAAGAGATGGCGTCACGGTCGGTAGTTGTCGCGGTTCCGGAAAAGGTCCTTCTATCCGAGAAGACCGACGAGGTGTCTTTCGCGAGGGAGCTGCAGGTCCTCGCGGCGGTCAAGCTCTATGAACTGGGCAGGCTCTCCTCGGGCCGAGCGGCAGAGCTCGCTGGAATGGGCCGGGTCGAGTTCCTCTACGAGCTGAAGCGCTACAAGACGTTCCCGCTGGAAGCCGAGCTTACCGAGCTCGAAGGCGATGCCAGGCTCGATCACTAACACCTCTCCCCTTCTCTACCTGGGTCGGATCGGAGCTCTCGGCTGGCTTGACCAGCTCTTCGGGTCGGTCTGGGTTCCGTCGGCGGTCCTGAGGGAGCTCGGCGAAGGGCGGGCACTCGGGTTCGAGGTGCCAGACACGGACAACCTGGCCTGGCTGGAGACCGTCGACCCGAAATCGACCCCCTCCGAGTGGCTGACTCTCGATCTCGGAGCCGGAGAGCTCGCCGCGATGGCGCTCGCCCTCGAAAACCCTCAGCGAATCCTCCTTCTCGACGATGCGCTCGCGCGGCGGACGGCCCGCGCCGCCGGCCTGACCACCTGGGGCACCCTCCGTGTCCTGCTCGAGGCCAAGAAGGCTCGCCTCGTCCCTTCCGTAGCTCCGCTCGTGGACCTTCTCGCTGCCTCCGGGATGTGGATGTCGCCCGACATTCGAAAACGCGTCCTCTCACTGGCGGGAGAAGACGTCGCCGGATGAACGCCCGCGGTCACCGACGGGCAGCTCTCACCATTGCCATCGAGGCCGCAGAAGCGGAGATCGCCGACCTCGGCAGACGCCGGGACGCACTCGAGAAGCAAGTCGAGGACCTCCGGAACGCCCTTCGCGCAGAGGATGACAGCGAAGGCCGCACCATCGTCGCGACGCCGGCTCCCGCCGGTCGGCTGAACGCGCAAGAGAAGGTTGGCCTCTTCCGGAGTCTCTTCCGTGGCCGGGAGGACGTGTTCCCCAAGCTCTGGGTCAGCCCGAAGACGGGCAAGAAGGGGTACTCCCCAACTTGCCGGAACGACTGGGTGCGAGGAGTCTGCGAGAAGCCGCGCGTCCGTTGTGGCGACTGCCCGAGCCAGGCCTTTCTCCCGATGTCCGACCAGGTGCTCCTCGATCACCTCCAGGGTCGTCACGTGATCGGCTGCTATCCCCTGCTCGCCGACGAGACCTGCTGGTTTGTCGCCGCCGATTTCGACGAGGCCGAATGGGCTGCCGATGTTTCGGCCTTCGCCGCCACGTGCGGAGAGCTGGGAGTTCCGATTGCCGTCGAACGGTCGCGGTCCGGCAACGGGGCCCATGCCTGGCTCTTCTTCTCTGCGCCCGTCCCCGCCTCCGCAGCCCGGCGGATGGCCTCGTTCCTGATCACCGAGACGATGTCCCGCAGGCACGAGCTGAGCATGGCGTCGTACGACCGCCTCTTCCCGAGCCAGGACACGATGCCCCGGGGCGGATTCGGCAACCTGATCGCCCTTCCGCTCCAGCGCCATCCCCGCACTCAGGGAAACACAGTCTTTCTCGACGCGAACCTCGAGCCCCACCCGGACCAGTGGGCATACCTCCTCGGGGTCAATCGGATGAGCCGGGACTACGTGGAGACGATTGCCTCGGAGGCCGCGAGGAAAGGGCTGGTCGTCGGAGTCCGGACCACCGAGGACGGGGAGGATGAGGATGCCGCTCGGCCGTGGCGCCAGACGCCGTCCCGGCGATCGACCGCTCGCCTTCTCCTCGGACCGCTCCCGACTGAAGTTCGCGCCGTCCTCGCAAACCGGCTCTTCGTCGCGAAGGAGGGGCTCCCCTCCCCGCTGCTCAACCAGATCAAGCGTCTTGCCGCTTTCCAGAATCCGGAGTTCTTCAAGAAGCAGGGACTGCGCCTCTCGACGGCACTCACGCCTCGTGTGATCAGCTGTGCGGAGGATCACCCTCGCCACGTCTCGCTGCCGAGAGGCTGCCTCGATGACCTCCGCCCCCTTCTCGGCGGGCACGCCGTGAGGCTGGACCTCGAGGACGAGCGCCACCAAGGGCCGATGCTCGACGTGTCGTTCGCCAGCAGCCTCACTCCCCGGCAGGAGGAGGCAGCCCAGATGCTGCTGGCCCACGACACCGGAGTCTTCGTGGCCCCGCCGGGATCGGGGAAGACGGTCGTCGGCTCGTACCTGATCGCCGCCCGGGCCCGCTCGGCGGTCGTACTCGTCCACCGCCAGCCGCTCCTGGACCAGTGGGTGGAGCAGCTGTCCCTGCACCTCGGCGTCGATCCGAGAGAGATCGGTCGAGTCGGAGGGGGCGTCCGAAAGCCGAACGGGCACCTGGACGTCGCCATGATCCAGAGCCTCGTCCGGGGCGACGAGATCGACGAGATCGTCGGCGGCTACGGCCACGTCATCGTGGACGAGTGTCACCACATCCCGGCCGTCTCGTTCGAACGAGTGCTCTCGGGAATCCGGGCGAAGTTCGTCGTGGGGCTGACGGCCACGGCCAAGCGTCGGGACGGCCACCAGCCGATCCTCCACATGCAGATCGGGCCCGTCCGGTTCGACGTGGGCCGCAAGCCGGCTGAGTCGGCGGACTCACTGACGAAGACCCTGGTCGTTCGCGAAACGTCGTTCACTTCTTCCGCACAGGACACCGATCCTTCCATCCAGAGCCTCTACGGTGCGCTGGCCCGGGACGAAGCGAGAAACGACGCCATCGTTCGCGACGTGACGCTCGCGCTCGGCGAGGGACGCACACCACTCGTCCTCACGGAACGCCGAGATCATCTGGACCTTCTCGCCGCCCGCCTTGCCGCGGCCTGCCCGCACGTCGTCGTACTCCGCGGTGGAACCGGGGCAAAGCAACGGCGAGAGTCGATGGCAAGGCTTCGCGCCATTCCGCCGGATGAACCGCGTCTCCTCATGGCGACCGGCCGTTACGTCGGCGAAGGCTTCGACGACGCGCGGCTCGACACGCTGTTCCTCGCCATGCCGATTTCCTGGAGGGGCACGCTCGTCCAGTACGCTGGTCGG
Source organism: Holophagales bacterium (assembly GCA_016719485.1). NCBI lineage: Bacteria > Pseudomonadati > Acidobacteriota > Holophagae > Holophagales > Holophagales bacterium. Next base: position 50,881 of record JADJZB010000006.1, on the reverse strand, counting down.
CTCCACCGCCCGCTCCCGGGGAAGACTGAAGCCCGCATCGTCGACTACGTCGACCGCCAGGTTCCGGTCCTCGCCCGTATGTTCGAACGCAGGATGCGCGGCTACCGAGAGATCGGGTACAGAGTGGCCGAAACCTCTGGCCCTGACTCAACACGCGGAGAAGAAGAGATCGGTGCCAGGGCGATTCCCGCCGGGTCCTCGCCATGAAGAGTCGCCAGACGGTCCGGCCGGCCCCCGCTCGCCCCGCCGGGCGACGGGTGCGTCTCTCAGGCCCACAGCTCGATGCGCTGGTCGCCGAGGCGACCGTCGATACGTACAACGACGACGAGCAGCAGTCGGGGCTCTACACGCTGATAGAGGATCACCTCGCCCTCCCCTTCTCGACGGAAATTCTTGGCGTGGCGGTTTCGGTCAAGCGAGTGGAGTTGACGGACGACGGCATCGTTGCCCTCTGTGTCGCGGGCCCCCCCGGCAGAGAATCCCCATCCTCGACCTGCCCCTGCCTGCCCGCCCGCCCAGCGGCACCGAGTGGATCGAAGCCTATCGGTACTGGCGTCGAGGGCGCGCGTGACGACGTAGAGGACCACGGGCTCATGGACCGCAACTGGAGGTAGGCCGAATTCGCTCGCCACCTGTTCTTCCTCCGGACGACTCACGAGGCCAACAGGAACCTCTTGAAGCTGTTGGATCAGACGCCTTGGCTCTGACAACAGCGTACCTGCGCTTGGGCGTAGGACGCGGAGCCAGCGGCAGCCAGGCAGAACAGCTCCGATGTCGAAAGCGACTCTGGCTGATCGCTTCTACGTCCTGGATATACCCGGAGTGCGACCCGGTCGGACCAGGTGAACCCGCGACTCCTTGAATCGCCTCACCCGAGATGGGTATCTAAACGGCGAAACCGCAGACAGCTACGGACATCCTGATCCGGCCACCGGATACCAGCAGCACCGAACGGAGCATCGGTGGACACCTGTAAACCATTTCCTGTGAGTGATTTAAAGATGGTCGGGACGGCGAGATTCGAACTCGCGACCCCTTGAACCCCATTCGGCACCTCCGTCTGCGGACAGCCGCAACTAGCCATATACCATAGATTTACGCTGGCACACTTCACTTCCGCGGGTATCTACGGATAGCATGGGACAACGAAAATAGATACCCTTCCTCGCGTGCCCGGAACAGGGCTCTGCGGGATCCGTCGGCTCCCGCTTTCGAAGACTGAGCGGACCGTGTGCTATCTTCCGCGCCGGTGTTGAGAAGACTCCTCTTTCTGGTTTTCGCCGTCTTCCTGATCCAGGAGACGAACCTCGGCTCCCTCTTCCTCGGGGCCGAGTGTGTGGAGACCTGCCCCGACGACACCAGTCCCGGCCACTGCCCGCCGACGTGCGCCACGTGCGCCTGCGGCACCCACGTCAACCCTGTCTCGCCGGGGATTCCCGCCCTCGCTAGCCCCGCCTCGCGCCCGTGCCGCTCCTCGTTCGAGGCGTCCGTTCCTTCGGCCTCCCGGCACGTCGGCGATATCCTGCACGTCCCGAAACCGGCCCTCGCGTAGCAGCGGCTGAGAGAGGCTCCTTCCGGAAGCGTCGCGCAGAAAGCGACGCGCCCCGGAGACGGCACTCCCCTCGGACCTCTTCGCTGACGGGTCGGCCATACCGGCCGGCACGCCGCCACCGCGACGGGACGACGCACGCGGTCTGGATCTGATTCAGTCGGTTCCGGACCAGGCCCTCGGTCACGACCAGGGAGCGCGCCTCTCTCCCGCCGCCTCCAGGAGGACGGAATGGGAATTCGATCGTATTGCGGCCGGGTGCTCGCGCTTGCAGCCATGGCCGGCACCCTCGAAACACACGCGCAGGACGCGCTCCGGATGGACGACTACGTCCGGCTCGTCCTGGAGTCGCACCCGTCCGCGCGGTCGGCGCAGGCGCTCGACGCAAGCGCCGCGGCGGCGTCGAAGGCGGCACGCCTTCTCCCCGACCCGACGCTCGAGCTGAGCCTCGGAGAGGGTCGGGCGGCGGACGGCTCGGGGTCGCCGAAGACCGAGAAGGGCTTCTCCGTCTCGCAGTCGATCCCCTGGCTTCCGGCCCGATCGGCGTCGATCGAGGCCGCCGACCACGAGGCCCGCGCGCTGCGGGCCGAGGGCCTCGCGACGCGTTGGGGCCTCGAGCTCGACGCGCAGGTCACGTACGAGCGTCTCCTGTTCGCGCGGGCGCAGGTCGAGGTGGGCCGGGCCTCCGCGGAGGACGCCCGCTCCCTCCTCGACCTGATGACCCGCCGTGCCTCGCTCGGCGAGGCGCGTGAGGTTGATCGGATCAAGGCGCGCGTCGAGTGGCTCCGGCAGGATCGTCAGCTGAGCGCCGCCTACAGGGAGGAGCTCGCCGCGGAGGGCATCCTGAGGACACTCGCGGGAGAGCCTCTCCCCACCCCGCTTCGCCTCGCGGGCGAGCTTCCACGGCACCCCGACGGCATGCGCGCCCTCCTCGACGCGCACCCCGACGCCCTCGAGCGAAGCCCGGCGCTGATCCGCGCCCGCGCCGAGGCCGCCCGCGCCTCGTCGCTCCTCTCGAGCGCCCGCAGAGGACGCGTCCCGGACCTCGGCTTCTCCTTCTTCCGGCAGAACGAGCTCGATCGCGAGGCATGGGGCGGCGCCCTCGGCCTCACCCTGCCCCTCTGGAACGCCCGACGAGGAGACGTCGCGCGGGCCGAGGCCGAGAGTCGCCTCCGGGCCGCGGACGCCGAGCGCGTGCGGCTCGCGCTCCTCTCCGACCTCGCGACACGCCGCCGGGACGTCGAGACGCTCGCCGTCCAGGTCGCCTCCCTCGAGGGAGACTTCCTCCCATCCGCCGCCGAGAGCGTCCGCCTCGCCCGCCTCCTCTTCGAAGAGGGCGAGACGTCCCTCCTCGACCTCCTCGACGCCCAGCGCACGGCCCGCGAGGCCCGCCGCGAGGAGATCCGCGCCCGCTTCGAGCTCGCGACCGCGATCGCGGAGCTTCGGCGGCTCCTCGGCCCGAACGACGACACCACGGGAGATAGCAAGTGAACAGGAAGCCCACCATCCTCCTTTCCGGCCTCGCCCTTTCCGCCGCCGTCGCTCTCGCCGGCTGCGGCAAGGGCCGCGGTGCCGCTCCCGCGCCTGAAGCCCCCGCGAAAACCGCCGAGAAGGTCGAAGAGCCTGCGACCCCGCAGCGCGTCCATCTCACCGCCGCCGCGATCGCCGAGGCCGGCATCACGACGTGGAAGGTCCAGATCGTCGACCTCTCACACATTCTCTCTCTCACCGGCAGCGTGGGATTCGACGAGAACCGCCTCCTCCTGGTCGCCGCGAACGTCAAGGGCCGGGTGACGTCGATTCCGGTCGACCTGGGCGCTCGCGTAAAGCCCGGCGATCCGCTCCTCGTGATCGAGAGCGTCGACCTCGGTCGGACGCGCGAGGAGTTCGTGACGGAGCTGTCGAGCTTCAACGTATCGGCCAGCGCCTACGAGAGAGCCAGGAAGCTCGTTGAGGCGAATGCCATCAGCGCCGGGGAGTTCCAGGCTCGGGAAGGCGACTACCTGGCGAAGAAGACCGCCGTCGCCTCCGCCGAGAGGACGCTCCACCTCTACGGTGACAGCGAAGAGACGATCGCGCGTTTGCGAGCCAACGCTGTCGACCACAGGCTCTCCGCGGCTGACGGCGCCACGCTCACGCTCCGGGCTCCCTTCGCCGGCCGCGTCATCGACCGAAAGGTGACCTCCGGCGCCCTCTTCGAGGCGCTGCAGCCGCTCATGACGATTGCCGACCTGGGGTCCGTCTGGGTGTTCCTCAATGCCTACGAGAAAGACCTCGCCCTCCTTCACGAAGGGCTGTCTGTAACGCTGAGAACCGACGCGTATCCCCAGGAGACCTTCCGTGGCCGCGTGGATTTCCTCGGCAGCGTCGTCGATCCGCAGACGAGGAGCGTCCGGGTCCGCGCGACGGTGGAGAACCGTTCGGAGAAGCTCCGCCCGGGTCTCTTCGTCACTGCCCAGGTCGATGTCCCGAAGCCGCAGAGCGAGGCGCACCCGATCGTGGCCGTTCCCCAGTCGGCCATCCAGAGGCTGGAGGGTCGCTCGACTGTCTTCGTTCAGGTCGAGCCCGGCGTCTTCCAACGGCACTACGTCGAGGTCGGACACAGCTTCGAGGGCTTCACCGAGATTCTCGCCGGCATCAAGGCTGGCGACGTCGTCGCCACCGAAGGGAGCTTCGTCCTGAAGTCGGAGTTCGCCAAGGCCTCGCTCGTGGAGGAGGACTGAGGTGCTGCGGCGGCTCGTCGACCTCAGCCTCGAAAACCGGGCGATCGTCCTACTGGCCGCGGTCCTCCTCATCGCCGGCGGCGCCTACTCCCTGACGCAGCTCCCGATCGACGCCCAGCCCGACATCACGAACGTCCAGGTACAGGTCCTCACGAAGGCTCCGGCCCTCGGGCCCGTGGAGATGGAGCAGTTCGTGACGTACCCGGTGGAGGCCGCGATGAACGGCCTTCCGAAGCTCCAGGAGATCCGCTCCATCTCCCGCTATGGCCTCTCTGCGGTGACGATCGTCTTCCAGGACGGAGTCGACGTCTACTTCGCCCGCCAGCTCGTCTCCGAGCGCCTCGTCCAGGCACGCGAAGCGATCCCGGAGGGTCTGGGCACTCCCGAGCTGGGTCCGGTCACGACCGGGCTCGGCGACGTCTTCCAGTTCACAGTCGAGGGAGACGGCATCTCCGCGATGGAGCGCCGGACGATCCTCGACTGGATGATCGCGCCCCGGCTGCGCGCCGTTCCCGGCGTCACAGAGGTCAACACCTGGGGCGGCCTTCCGAAGCAGTACCAGGTCGTCGTCGATCCCGCGAAACTGCGGGCGCACGGCCTGTCCCTGAAGGAGGTCTTCGAGGCCGTCGAGCGAGGCAACGCGAACGCCGGCGGCGGCTACATCGAGCACAACCGCGAGCAGTACATCGTCCGCGGGGAGGGCCTCGTCAGCTCGCTCTCCGACATCGAGAAGATCGTGCTGAAGGCCGCCCCCGAGGGAACGCCCGTCACCGTCGGCGCCGTCGCGCAGGTGCGGGAAGGGTCGATGCTGCGAATCGGCGTCGCCACGGCGGACGGCCACGGCGAGACCGTGATCGGCCTCGTCCAGATGCTCGCGGGTGAGAACGCGCTCCAGGTCGCGACGCGTGCCCGCGAGGCTGTGGAAGAGCTCCAGCCGACGCTCCCGAAGGGAATCAGAATCGTTCCCTACTACGACCGGGCCGCCCTCGTCCGAAGGGTGATCCGCACCGTCGAGACGAACCTCCTCGAGGGGAGCATCCTCGTCATCGCCGTGCTTTTCGCGTTCCTCGGGAACGTGCGCGCGGCCCTCATCGTGGCCTCCGCGATCCCTCTCTCGATGCTCCTGGCCTTCACGGGGATGGTCGAGTCGCGGATCTCGGCAAACCTCATGAGCCTCGGGGCCATCGACTTCGGGCTGATCGTGGACGGGGCCGTCGTCCTCATCGAGAACGTCGTCCGGCGGCTCTCCGAGCCAGAAGGGCGCGACAAGACGGTGCGCCAGCTCACGGCCGAGGCCGCCCACGAGGTCGTCCGGCCGATCACCTTCGGCATCGGCATCATCATCCTCGTCTACCTTCCCATCCTGAGCCTCCAGGGCGTCGAGGGAAAGATGTTCAAGCCGATGGCCTGGACCGTGGTCTTCGCCCTGGCCGGCTCCCTCCTGCTCACGTTGACCCTCACCCCGGTCCTGGCGTCGCTCTTCCTGAAGAAGACGGGGCACGACCACGAGCCTCGCTTCGTCGGAAAGCTGCGGGTTCTGTACCTTCGCGGCCTCGACGTCTGCCTCTCCCGGCGGGCCCCCGTGGTCATCGCCGCGGTCGTCCTCGTCGCCGTGGGCGCCGCCGTCGCCTCGACGCTCGGGGGCGAGTTCCTGCCTCGCCTCGACGAGGGCGACCTTTCGATCAGCGCCGTCCGCCCCCCCTCCGTGGGCATCTCCGAGGTCGCGGCCAGCACGGGGCGGATCGAGCGGGTCCTGAAGAGGTTCCCGGAGGTGATCACTGTGGTGAGCCGGTCGGGTAGCCCGGAGCTCGCCACCGACGTCATGGGGATCGAGCTAGGGGACGTCTTCGTGATGCTGAAGCCGAAGGACGAATGGACGTCGGCCAAATCCAAGGGGGAGCTCGTCGAGAAGATGGCGGAGGCCCTCGGCGAGACCGTTCCCGGCGTCGGCTTCTCCTTCCAGCAGCCGATCGAGATGCGCTTCAACGAGCTCATCGCGGGCGTGAGATCGGACGTCGGCATCAAGCTCTTCGGAGACGACCTCGAGCTCCTCCGGCAGAAGGGCGAGGAGATCGCGCGGGTCGTCGCCACCGTGCCCGGCGCGGCCGACGTCAAGGCCGAGCAGACAGCCGGTCTCCCGGTGCTCCGTGTGAAGGTCGATCGCGATCGCTGCGCCCGTTACGGCATCTCAGTAGGCGACGTGCTCGACACGGTCGAGGCGGCGCGGGCCGGGAAGATCGTCGGGACCGTGTTCGAAGGTCAGCGCCGCTTCTCACTTGCGGTGCGGTTCGACGACTCGGCGGCCCAGACGATCGAGGGCCTCCGGAACGTGCCCGTCGCGGCCCCCGGCGGTGCCCTCGTCCCGCTCGGACAGCTGGCCGACATCGTCCTGGACACCGGGCCGTCCCAGATCTCGCGCGAGGCCGTGAAGCGCCGCGTCGTCGTCGAGGTGAACGTCCGGGGCCGCGACGTCGCGTCCTTCGTGACGGAGACGAAGGCAAAGCTCCAGAGCGCCGTCAAGCTCCCCGACGGTTACTACATCCGCTGGGGAGGCCAGTTCGAGAACCTCGAGAGAGCGTCCCGGAGGCTGATGGTCGTCGTGCCGCTCGCCCTCGCCCTGATCTTCGCGATGCTCTACTTCACCTTCGGGGCGCTGAAGCCGGCCGTTCTCATCTACCTCAACGTCCCGCTGGCCGCCACGGGCGGCGTCATCGCACTGGCCCTCCGAGGGCTTCCCTTCTCGATTGCCGCGGCCGTCGGGTTCATCGCGCTCTTCGGCGTCGCCGTCCTGAACGGCGTCGTCCTGATGACGCAGATCCGCGACCTCGAGGCACGATCACACCTGGACATCGCCGACGTCCTTCGAAAGGCGTGCGGACTGCGCCTCCGTCCGGTACTGATGACCGCCCTCGTCGCATCCCTCGGCTTCGTGCCGATGGCGCTCGCGACCGGGTCGGGCGCCGAGGTCCAGCGGCCGCTGGCCACTGTCGTGATCGGCGGCCTTGTGACATCGACCATTCTGACCCTCTTCATCCTCCCCACGATCTACAGCTTCTTCGGCCGGGCCGGCCGTGCCGCGAAGACGGAGGTATCCCATGGACAGTGAGTCGATGCACGGTGTCGTCGCCGTCATTCAGCCCTTCATGCTGGAGCCGGTCGTCGATGCCCTCCGTCTCGTCCCGAACTTCCCGGGAATGAGCGTGAGTGAGGTCCGCGGATTCGGCCGTCGCTGCGCGCACGCGCCGCACCGGGGCGAGCGAACGGAGGTGGAGCCGTTCGAGGAGAAGCTGCGGATCGAGATCTACTGTCGCGACGCCGAGCTGAAGGCGATCGTTGACACGATCCGGAGACGGCACATACAGGGAACCCGGGCGACGGAAAGATCTTCGTCAGCCCTCTCGCCCGGGTCGTCGGTATTCGGACCGGCGAGGAGGGACCCGAGGTCCTCCTCTGCGGCTACCCAGACGACAACCCCCATGGCTGATTCCGCCTCCCTCGCCCCGCTCTCATTCTGGAGGTCCCCCGCCGTCCGGCGAGTCCTCGCCGGCGGACTTCTCCTCGCCGGCGGCCTCGCCCTGGAGCAGCTCGGATTCGGCCATGCCTGGGTCGTTCCGCTCTACCTCGCCTCGATCCTCCTCTCAGGCGCGGACTGGGGCCGCCACGGCTGGGAGGAGCTCGTCCACTGCCGGGAGGTCGGCATCGAGGCCCTCATGGCCGCGGCGGCCGTCGGCGCCGCGGCGCTCGGCCTCTGGGACGAGGCCGCTGCGCTCGTCTTCCTCTACGGTCTGGCCGAATCCGTCGAGCACCTCACGTACGACCGGGCGAAACGCGCGATCGAACGCCTCCTCGACCTCGTCCCCGCTCAGGCGAGCGTCCTCCGGGATGGAACCGAGACCATCGTGGAGGCCGCACGCCTCCAGCGGGGGGATCGGATTCGCGTCCGTCCCGGCGAATCGATTCCCACGGACGGTGTCGTCGAAGAGGGCTCCTCGGCCGTCGACGAGTCCAGCCTCACCGGCGAGCCCATACCGATCGAGAAGAAGCCCGGAGAGCGACTCTTCGCCGGCACCCTGAACCGGACCGGAAGCCTCGTCTTCCGCGCCACCGCCGCCGCGGACGAGAACTCCGTGAGCCGCCTCGTGAAGCTCGTCGAGACGGCCCAGAAGTCCAAGGGCCGGAGCCAGCAGCTCGTCGAGCGCTTCACCAACATCTACTCTCCCCTCGTCCTCGGAGCCGCGGTGCTCCTTCTCCTCGTCCCCATCGCAACCGGCGCGAGCTTCTCGGTGTGGGCGAGGTACGCCGTCGTCCTCCTCGTCGCGGCGGCTCCCTGCGCTCTCGCGATGTCGACGCCCGTGGCATTCGCGGCCGGAATGTCTGCCGCAGGTCGCCACGGCATCCTGATCAAGGGCGGCCGGTACCTCGAGGTACTCGGCCGGGTCCGGACCGTTGCCTTCGACAAGACCGGGACGCTCACGCGCGGGCGGCCGGAGCTCGTCGTCGTGGAGCCCGCGGAGGGCATGACGGCCTGGGAGCTGCTCTGGAAGGCAACCTCCATCGAGGCGCTCTCTGAGCATCCGCTGGCCGAAGCGGTTCTCCGAGCAGCCAAGGCGAAGGGCGTTGAAGCGTCCCGTGCCGTCAGCGAGTTCCGGGCGCTCCCGGGCGCGGGTGTCGAGGGCATCGTCGACGGCGAGCGCGTGCAGATCCTCCAGCCGGACGCCGGAGGCGCACCCTTCGGCGGTCTCGGACACCGGCTCGAGGAGCTTGCAGGTACGGGCATCACGCCAGCGATCGTCGTCGCCGGCGGCCGTCTCCTCGGAATCCTCGGCTTTCGCGATGAGCCCAGACCCGAAGCGGCCGCGGCGCTCCGCCGCCTTCGAGCGGCAGGCGTCACCCGGCTCGTCGTCCTCTCGGGCGACCGACCCCTCGTTGCCCAAAACGTCGCACAGGCGGTCGGCATCGACGAGGCTCGCGGGGGGCTCCGGCCCGAAGACAAGGTCAAGGCCGTACAGTCGCTCTCGTTGGAGTCCGGTCCGCTCGCGATGGTCGGCGACGGGATCAACGACGCGCCGGCGCTGGCCGCCGCCGACGTCGGCATCGCGATGGGAGCGCTCGGGAGCGACGCCTCGATCGAGGCTGCGGACGTGGCCCTGATGGCTGACAGCCTCGAGCACCTCGACGAAGCCTTCCTCATCGGCCGGCGCGTCCGGTCGATCGTCCGACAGAACGTCGTCTTCTCCATCGTCGTGCTGGCGGTCCTGATACCGGTGGCGCTCAGCGGGGTCATCAGCATCACGATGACGGTCGTCGCCCACGAAGCGGCGGAGCTGCTCGCCGTCGCGAACGGCCTTCGCGCGCTGAAGGGAGGACGGCACCACAACCCGATCGCTGAAGCGACCTGAATGACGCGACAGGAGGGAGTCCGGGCGCCGCGAGCGCTCAGGTCTGCTCACGGCCCTGTTTTCCGAGGCCAGGGCGCGGGTCTGCCAAGTTGAAACGATCGCTCCGGGGCACCGCCGGCACCTGCCTCCTCGACACCTCCACCTCTGAAGTGAACGACAGCTGCCTTTCGGCTCTGCCGCCCGATCGGCGCAGAAATGGACTGAACCCTTGAACAAGCTCGTCGGCACCCTTGCATCCCTCAAGCTCGCCGTCGTCCTCCTCGTGGTACTCCTCCTCGGCCTCTCGGCCGGGACGATCCTCGAGTCCCGCACGGATGCGGCGACCGCGGGACGGCTCGTCTACTACTCGTGGTGGTTCCTGGGGCTCCAGGGGCTCTTCGCGGTCAACGTCGCCTGCTCGATCGCGACCCACTTCCCGTGGGGGAAGCAGCGGATCGGCTTCGTCACGACGCACGCTTCTCTTCTCCTCATCTTCGTCGGCGCGGCGCTGACCTACTTCGGGAAGACGGAGGGGCAGCTCGGGCTCTGGGAAGGGCAGGCGTCTTCGACGGTCGAGCACGTCGACGAGAAGGGGACGGTCCTCGCGAAGCACGACCTCCCCTTTTCGGTGAAGCTCGACGACTTCGTCCTCGAGACCTACCAGGGCACCAAGCGTCCCTCGGGCTTCGCGAGCCAGGTCGTCGTCACCGACCTCGACACTGGAAAGAGCTTTCCGACGCGGATCTTCATGAACACCCCGCTCCATCACCGCGGCTGGTCACTCTTCCAGTCGAGCTACCAGCAACAGGGCGGGCGCGAGGCGACTGTGCTCTCAGTCTCGAAGGACCCGGGCCAGCTCGTCGTCTTCGCCGGCTACGCGACGCTGGTCCTCGGGATGATCCTCGTCCTCCTGACGCGCGTCTCGCAGGCTCGCGAGCGCGAGAAGAGCCGGAGCGAGCTCGAGGCGAAGGTCGCGCAGGCCGGGATGTCCCTTCCGACGATGGGGAAGGCGCTCGGCGCCGTCCTCGCCCTCGCGGGGCTGGCCGGCACGGCGAGCGCGCAGACGCCGGCAGAGGTCGAGGCGCTGAAGCGCTTGCCGGTGCAGCACGACGGACGCGTGATGCCGCTCGACACGCTCGCGCGAGAGACGGTCTGGAACGTGACGGGCTCCCGCTCCTGGAACGGCCAGGACCCGGCGGCGACGTTCATCGGGTGGCTCCTCGACCCGAAAAGCGCGTCAGCGGCACCGGCCGTGAAGGTCAGCAAGGAACTCGCCGCCGCGGCGGGCCTCGACCCGGCGGCGAGGCAGGCATCCTTCCACCAGCTCGTCTCGAACCCGACGGTGATGCGGCTCATCGAGTCGGCCGGTGAAGCCGCGCAGCACGACCAGCCGCGTCTCGGTGTCCTCAAGGACGCCGAGAAGCTCGAGGAACGCCTCAACGCTCTCTATGCCGTCCTCCAGCGGGACGTCGTCCGGCCGATCCCTTCCCCGGGCGACCCGAAGGCCCGCTGGAACGTCCCGCTCGAGGTCTCGACGCCGGCGCTCCTTGCCCTCGCGAACGGGCCGCGCCTTCCGGGCTGGCCGACGAAGGAAAAGGTGGAGGGGGAGATCCTCTACAACCGGGTCAACCCCTCGCGCCTCGCCTGGCTCGTCCTCCTCGCCTCGCTCGTCGTCTCGATCGCGGCGTCGGGGAAGGCGAGCAAGGCCCTCGACTGGGCCTCGTTCGGCCTCCTCGTCCTCGGCTTCGGCGCGATGACGTGGGGGATCGGGATGCGCTGGGCCGCGGGAGAGCGGATCCCCGCGGCGAACATGTACGAATCGCTCCTCTTCCTCGGCTGGGGCGTCGGCCTCTTCGCCGTGATCGCCTACCTCCTGATGCGGAACCGGACCGTGGTCCTGAACGCCGCCGCGATGTCCGCGCTCACGATGGCGCTCACCGACCTCCTCCCGATGGACCGCTTCATCCATCCGATCGCTCCGGTTCTCGCGGGGACGCCGTGGCTCGCGATCCACGTCCCAATCATCATGGTCGGCTACGCCGTCCTCGCCCTCGGCGTCGTCGTCGCACACATGCAGATCGGCTTCGCCGCGTTCGGCAGGGGGCGCGGCGCGCTCGTCGAGAAGCTCTACGAGCTCCTCTACTGGTACATGCACGTCGGGTCGATCTTTCTCCTCGCGGGGATCCTGACCGGCTCCGTCTGGGCCGCCTCGTCGTGGGGCCGCTACTGGGGCTGGGACCCGAAGGAGGTCTGGTCGCTCGTCGCCTTCCTCGCCTACATGGCGATCCTCCACCTGAAGGTCGACAAGGTGATCGGGACGTTCGGCGCGGCGGCAATCAGCATCCTCGCCTTCCAGACGATTCTGATGACGTACCTCGGCGTGAACTACGTCCTGAACGCGGGTATGCATTCCTACGGCATGGGCGACTCGCCCATCGTGAAGTGGATGATCGTCGTCGCCCTCGTCGAGGTCGTCTTCCTCGTCGTCTGCGGGGTCGCCTTCCGCGACCGGAAGAGGATGGTGGAGGCGTGAGATCGATGGGAGAAGCAGGGAGGGACGAACCCGAGCGGGGGGATCGGGCCTCGACCGCGCCTCGCCGGAGGTGCTCAGTCGCCTGCACGAACCGCGCGAGGAGCCCGTACCTCTAAGGCGGTTCTAATGTGCGCAGACGTACTCTCCCCGAGGTGAAGGCGACCCGGATTCGGGCGGCTGAAGGTCTCGGCCCGCCGCTGGCGGCTGCGTTCCTCGTGACGCTCGTTGCCGCTGCGGGCTGGGTCGATTCCGCCGAGCTGCTGGTTCGGGACGCGCTCCTGCGGACCCGGCCGAGGGCGGCCGCGATATCCGTCGCGGCGGTCGTCGTCGACGAGGAGGCGATCGGCGCTGTCGGGCCGTGGCCTTGGGAGCGGGAGCGCCTGGCCGCCCTCGTGGACCGGATCGGGGCGGCAGGGGCCGCCGCCGTGGCGATCGACCTCCTCCTCGCGGAGACACGCCCGGGCGACGAGGCCCTCGCTACCGCGCTCGCGGCGAGACCGTCGGTCCTCGCCGCCGCGCCGGACGGGACAAAGCGATGGATTCTCCCCGCTTCCGGCCTGCGCGCGGCCTCAGAGGTGGCGCACGTCAGCTTCGCCGTCGATCGCGACGGCGTCGTTCGCGGCTTCCTCGCGACCCGGCAGCTCGACGGGCTCTCCCTCGGCGCGATGCCTTTCGCGGCGGCCCGGCTCCTGCGGCCGGAGATCCCCTTGCCGGTCGGGGCACCGATCCGGCCCGGCTTCCGTTCCGCGGACGAGGTGCCGACCTGGAGCGCCGCGGACGTCCTGAGCGGGAGCCTGCCGGAGGGCGCGCTCCGGGGCCGGGTCTGCTTCGTCGGCTCGGTCGCGGCAGGGGTCGGAGACCGCGTCGTGTCGCCTCTATCGGAGCGCGGAACGCCCGATCCGGGCGTCCTCGTGCAGGCGGCGGCGACCGAGTCGCTCCTGACGGGAGACCTGTACGAACGGCTCCCTCCGTTCGTTGCCGGGGGACTCGCCGGTCTCCTGACGGGTGGTGCGACGGCTCTGCGACGGCGGGTCGCGCCTCGTCTGGCTCCCGCGGCGGCCGCCGTCCCCCTGCTCGCGGTTCCGGCCGGGATGGTGTTGCTCCTCTGGGCCGGGCGGGAGCTGCCGCTCCTCGCGACGGCGTTCGGCGGCCTCGCCGCGACGGCGGGCCCCGAGCTGTGGCGCCTCCTCGCGGACCGCCGCCGGGCCGCGGTCGCGGTCCGGCGCATCGTCGAGCTCGAAGCGCTCGCCGCCACTCTCGAGAGCGAGCGAAAGGACGACGCGGAAGCGCGCCGCGTCCTGGCGCACGAGCTCAAGACGCCGCTGACGTCGGTGCGGGGGCTCGCGCAGCTCCTCTCCGGGTTCGACCTGAGCGAGGAGCGCCGCCGGTCGGTCGCCGGGATGGTCGCGCGGGAGAGCGCGCGGCTCGCGGAGATGGTGGAGACGCTCCTGGACCTCGAGAGGATCAAGCTGAGGGACTTCCGAAGGGTCTTCCTCGCTCGTCGACCTCCCGGAGCTCGTCCAGGAGCGAACGGCGCTCCTTGCCTCGGGGGGCGGAGCGGGAGATCCGGTTCTCGGGCGAGCCCGGGCTCGCCGTACAGGGCGATGCGGCGCTCCTCGTCCGCGTCGTCGACAACCTCGTCGGCAACGCCCTGAAGTTCGCGCCCGGCGAGCCGGTCGACGTGGCGGTGGGCCCGGCCGGCGGCGAATCGGTCTGCCTCACGGTCCGCGACCGGGGGCCGGGAATCCCGCCCGGCGAGCGAGAGGAGATCTTCCGGCGATTCGCCCGCGGGGGCTCCGCGGCGACCGTCCCGGGGCTCGGTCTCGGCCTCGCCCTCGTGGCCGAGATCGTGAGGTGGCACGGGGGCCGCATCGACGTCGAGGCTCCCGGCTCGGGGGGAGCCTCTTCCGCGTCACGCTTCCCGCGGCGGGCGGGGGCGTAGAGCCCCGAAGGAGGACGTAGATGCCGCGTGCCCTCGTCATCGACGACGACGACGCCATCCGGGAGATGGTGGCCCTGACCCTCGAGGCGAGCGGGTTCGAGGTGGCGCGCGCCCGCGGAGCGCGCGACGCGCGGAGGGAGCTCGAGACGGCCCGCCCGGACGTGATTCTCTGCGACATCTACATGCCCGGGGGCGACGGCCTGTCGGTGCTTCGCGAGGTCCAGGCGCGGCCGGCGCCGCCTCCGGTGATCCTGATGACGGCGCGCGGCTCGGTGGAGACGGCCGCCGCCGCGGAGGAGACGGGCGCCTTCGACTACCTCGCCAAGCCGTTCGACGTCTCGGTCCTCCTCGACCGCGTGTCGGCCGCCCTCGCCGCGCGGCCCGCCGGTCACGCGCCCGCCGAGGACGGCCCGGAGAGCATGATCGTCGGGTCGCACCCGGCGGTGGTCGAGGTCTACAAGGCGGTCGCGCGGGTCGCGCGCCTCCGAGTGCCCGTGCTGGTCCTCGGCGAGACGGGGACGGGGAAGGAGCTCGTCGCCCGCGCTCTCCACCGCTTCAGCGGCCGCGGCTCCGGCCCCCTCGTCCCCGTCCATTGCGGGGCGATCCCCGACACGCTCCTCGAGAGCGAGCTCTTCGGCCACCGGCGCGGCGCGTTCACCGACGCCTCGCGGGATCGCCGCGGCGCGCTGTCGCAGGCTGCGGGAGGGACGCTCTTCCTCGACGAGATCGGCGAGGTGTCCGCCGCGTTCCAGGTCAAGCTCCTGAGGTTCCTCGAGGACCGCGTCGTGACCCCCGTCGGGGCCGAGGCGGGCGAAGCGGTCGACGTGCGCGTCGTGGCGGGGACGCATCGCGACGTGAAAGGGATGGTCGGCGAGGGACGCTTCCGGGAGGACCTCTACTACCGGCTTACCGGCTACGTCATCCGAATCCCGCCGCTCCGAGAGCGGCTGAGCGACCTGCCGGCGCTCGTCACCCACTTCGAGCGCCTCGGGCGGCGAGAGCTCGGTCTCCCCGAGGTGGCGACCGTCTCGGCCGCCGTCCTCGAGAGGCTCGCCGGTCATACCTGGCCGGGAAACGTCCGGGAGCTCTCCCACGTCGTCCGCCGGGCGCTCATCGACGCCGGGCGGCTCGACGACACCGCAGCCCTCGAGCACGCGCTCCAGGAGGGCGCCGGCCCCGCGGCGGCCTCCTCGTGGTCGAGGCCGATCGGGGGGGAGCCGCTGCCCGCGACGCCGCCGACGCTGGAGGAGGTCGAGCGGCACCACATCCTCTCCGTCCTCGCGTCGGCGGGAGGGAACCAGACGCTGGCCGCGCGTTTGCTCGGCATCGAGAGGAAGACGCTCGCCCGGAAGCTGCGGGCCGCGGGAGGCCCGGTCGCCGAGGGAGGCGAAGGAGAGGAACGATGAAGCTCATCCTGCCGCTGGCCGCGCTCGCCGCCGGCATCCTGGCCGCGATCGAGCCCGGGACGCCGGCCTACCGTTTCGACGAGGTGAAGAGCAAGGTGCTGCGCGCCCCGGGAGGCGACGAGGCGGCCGAGGTGCGGGTCGCCGCCGGGGACGTGGCCGCGGCCGGAGACCTCGTCCGGACCGGGTTCTGGGGAAAGGCGGTGCTCTCCGTGCCGGAGCGGAAGGCGCGCTTCGAGATCGGTTCGAGCACGCGCGCCCGGCTCGCGGCCGGGGCCCCGGGCGTCCTTCTCACGGTGGAGAGGGGGCGCCTCAAGGCCTTCTTCGAGGCGCTGACCGACGGATCGGCCGAAGCGCGGACGGTCGCCGCGCCCGGTGCCCTCCTCGCCGTCCGCGGGACGCGGTACGGGCTGGAGGTGGCGAAAGACGGGCGCTCGTTCCTCGCAGTTTTCGAGGGGACGGTGGAAGTGAGGCCGACGAAGGCCGGTGCGGCTCCGGTCCTCGTGCGGGCCGACGAGGCCTGCACGTTCGGCCCGATGGCGGCGCCGCGATCGACGCCGATGAGGTCGATGGGGATGAGCGAGCACTCCTGGGGAATGCACGGCGGTACGGGCATGTCCTCCGGGTCCGAGCACGGGATGCCGGGCGCGGCGCCGGACGGGAAGATGCCCCAGAGCCACGGGGGCGGCTCGCACGGCAGCACCCCGATGGGACCGAAGGGCCATTGAGGACCCGCCGGTCCGCGCGAGATGCCGTCGGCGCCGCCGATCGGGTCAGGGTCGGTTTGCCCCTTTCTCCGGCACCTCGCCGAAGCCCGAAAGCGGCATTTCGACCCGAACGAGGCCGGAAGGAGCGCCCATGAAGTGGCACGGGCGTTGCGCTTGATGAAAGCAGCCCGCGAGCCTCGGCTCGGGGCAATTCGTGAAGAGGTGAGATCGATGAGACGAACGGCAACCATCGCGACAATCGCGTTCCTGGCCTGCTCCCTGTCCGGCGCCGCCGCGGCGCAGATGATGGGCGGAGGCATGGGGAGCGGTGGGCACGGCAGCGGGCACGGCGGGTCGACGACGGGTCCCCGAGGGACCGGCGGGATGGGCTCCGGCTCGGGCATGGGCTGGGGCATGGGCGACGACATGGGAGGGATGGGCCGCGTCCTCGTCTCGCCTGCGGGGACGACGTTCGTCGTCTCCCGGGAGCTGACGGGCACCGGCACGTCCGCGATCGCCGACGAGCTCCTCGCCATCGGCCCGAACGGCACCAACGCCTGGTCCTGGAGGTCGACGGACGCCATCAGGGACCTGACGCTCGCCGCCGACCTCCTCGTCGTCTCCACCGGTGAACCACACGGGTACGGCACGACCGGGACTGCACCCCGAACGGGCGCGCTCGTCGCGCTTCGCTCCACGACCGGCGCCGAGGCGTGGCGGCTCGCCATCGACGGCGTCGCGATGCGCGTCGAGGCTGCTTCGGACCGGCTCGTCCTCCTCGTCGGGACGCCGACGTCGACGACGACCGGCGGCACGACGACCGGGCACATGGGTCCGGGCGATGCCGGCTTCCAGGGAATGCGGCGGAGCCTCGTCGCCGTCGACCTCACCGGCCGCCTCCTCTGGACGGTCGCCCTCGATCAGTAGCCCGCGGCGAAGCCGCCCCTGCCCACGATCACCGGGCGGCGCGACCCCGAGGTCGCGCCGCCCTTCTTCTCAAGAAGGAGCTCCCGATGACGACCGCCCGACTCCGCCTGACCGCGGCGCTCCCCCTGCTCGGGGCTCTCGCCGCGACCGCCGCCTCCCCCGCCCTCGGCGCGGTGCGCGAGTTCACCCTCACCGCCGCCGCTTCGACCTGGGAGATCTCGCCCGGGCAGAAGGTCGTCGCCTGGACGTACAACCAGACGCTCCCCGGCCCCGAGCTGCGCGTCTCCGCCGGAGACGTCGTCAGAGTCACGCTCGTGAACCAGCTCCCCGAGGCGACGACGATCCACTGGCACGGGGTCCCCGTTCCCCACGGAATGGACGGTGTCCCGGGAGTCACCGCACCGGCCGTGGCGCGCGGTGCGCGGTTCACGTACGAGTTCCCGGCCCCCGAGCCCGGGACGTACTGGTACCACCCTCACTTCAGCTCCGCTGCTCAGATCGCCCGCGGCCTTTACGGCCTCCTCGTCGTCGAGCCGCCGGCTTCCGCGCCTAAGGAATGGGACCGCGAGGTCTCCCTCGTCGTCGGTGAGCTCGGCTCCATGCCCGGCGCGATGGGCGGCGGCATGGGGATGGGCGGAGGAATGGGAATGGGGGGCGGGATGTCCTCGTCGGGCATGATGACGGGGACGCTCCTCATCAATGGAAAGACGGGCCCGAACGTCCCCGACATCCGCGTGCGCAAGGGCGAGAGGGTCCTCTTCCGGATGGTGAACACCGGAAACATGGTCCACCCGATGCATTTGCACGGGATGAGCTGGACGGTCACGGCGACGGACGGCTTCCCGTTGCCGTCGCCCTACCGGAAGGACACGCTGCCGCTCAACGCCGGGGAGCGCTACGACGGCCTCCTCGAAGCGGACAACCCAGGAACGTGGATGCTCCACTGCCACAACCTGCAGCACGTGGGAGACAGCGCGGCGGGCGCGACCGGGCTTTCGATGATGGTCGTCGTCGAGCCGTGAACGGGAGGAGCCGCCCTGCCGGACCTCAGCCTCGATGCAGGGCTGCTATTGCCGCCGTGCGTTGCGGAGCCGCAGTAACGAACGAGATCGAGAAATGCCTCCCTTGAAGGGAGGCCCTCATCGCTGCCTATGTCTCGTCGAAACGGCAGGGGCTTCGGACGCCCGATCGCCGGGCTACTGCCCGCCCATCATCCCGCCGCCCATGCCACGGCCGCCGTTCATCATGCTGCCCATGACGACATAGCCGTCATTCGTCGTGTTGTCGTTCACGACGGCGTAGGCCATCACCATTCCGGTTCCGCCCTGGTTCATCCGCACGCGGATCTGGAGGCCGGCGTCACCGGTCGGGAACTTCGAATGGACGTTCAGAAGGACGTCGTTGAACTGGTGCGAAGAGTACCCCGCGAGGGTGAATGGAAGGCTCTTGGCGCCCGTGCCCGTCGGAGTCGATCCGTCGGCGTCGACGATCTCGACGACGCCGGTAGCGCCCGTCGAGGCCGTGCAACGACGTTTACGTTCACGCGGTTACCGGGCTGCGGAAGGAGCCCGAGCATGTACATCGCGTATTCGTCCATGCCGTAAGAGCCGCCCATGGGCATTGAGGTCATTCCCATCCGGCTCGGCATTCCCATGAACGCCAGGCCATAGGCACCCGCCCCGGTCTGGTTGTAGACGCGCACGGTCGCCGAGATCGGGATGCTCGCCGCTACGCGGATCGCCCCGAAGCCCGCAGCAAGACCGAAGTTGGCCTGAAGGACGTCGGGCAGGTACGTAATCGGCTGGGTGAGGTTCACCGTCGCCGTGGCGGCTGGGGCGGTCGACGTCGAGTCCGCCGCGTGGAAGTAGAGCGTTGCCGTTCCGGTCCCGGTCGCCTTGATCCAGAGATCCGTGACGAAGAAGGAGCTGAACCGGCCCTCTCCACGAACACCCGCAGGAATGACCAGATCCTCTGTCCCGTTCGTCATGCCGTCACCGGGCCCGCCGTTCGCCCCACCGCCGCCCATCTGGGCCGTGGCGGGAAACGTGACGAGGGCGCTGACGAGAGCCGCTGCACCGAGAATGGACTTGAGACACCGCATAGGAACCTCCTTGTTTCGGACCGTTGACGGCCTTGGCTCGTCACGGGTCATTCTATCACCTTATGGTCATATCGTGTTTCGCCCTGGCGTCGCGCCAGCTGAAACGCTAGGGGCTGAACCACCAGGGGATCGTCAGGAAGGCAAGCGTGAGGGCGACGACGATCCAGAGCAGACGCCGCCATCGCCGGTCGCGCGGGTCTGGATTCCATGGCCTCGAATCGGTCCCGGTCGCGCAGCAGGCCGCGGAACTCGTCCTGTAGGTAAGCCCGACTGACGCCCAGAGCAGGACGATCGTGCCGATGGCGAGGTACGGCCGGTACTCGTGGAAGAGGGCGAAGGAGCCGGCCCCGGCGAGGCCGAGCATGCCTGCAGCGGGCGGACCGATACAGCAGAGGGAGGCGCCGATTGCCGAGACGAGCGCCGCGACGAGGCTCGTTCTGCTCAGAGCACGGGCCGCTGGAGGGGTCACGATGACGCTCCGCTGTCACCCGGACGAGCCGATCCGGACCGAAGCGCTGCGACGATCACGGCCACGGAAGGCGCTCCGTGATCACCCGCGGAACCGTACAGGCGACAGGACGCGCGGCCGCCCGGTGGCGCGGATGCCCCGGAGACGTCGACGCCGTCCACCAGAATCGTCGGAGACCCCCAGCTCCGGGCGCGGTCGGGAACGTTCGGTCCGCTCGCGTCGAGCTCGTGCCAAACGGACGGGAGGCCGGCTTCGGCAAGGGCCGCCCGGAGGTTCGCGCGAGCCCTGTCGCGGTTCGGGCAGCCGTCGAAGGCGACGAGCTCGACGATGGGCATCGGCCCTACATCCCTTGCCCGAGCCGGACGACATCACGAGGCTGCACTTCGCGCTTCAATGCGCGCTCCGTTCTCGCGGGGACGCGTCGGACGAACCGGAGCCGGAAAGGAACGCCTCGATCTGCCTCGCCTTCTCGTACTCGGCCGGGCTCTTCGGGTTGAGGGACTCCATCTCCGCGAGCTCGGCCGGCGTGAGCTTCGGAAGGTGGCGGATGAAGTGGACGAGCTCCCACGTGCCGACATCTTCCGGCGGCGTGCCATTGCCCCACGCGGGCATGCCGGTAAGGCGGATTCCATTCCTGATGATGGAGAAGAGCTCGCCGTCGGTGAGGAGCTGGGTCTCGCCGGAACGCATGTCGGGCGCCCGCGGGTAGAGGCGGCGGCCCATTGGCGTCTGCCCGCTCCCGTCGTTCCCGTGGCAGCTCGCGCAATGGTCGGCGAAGTGTGCCCGCGCCCGGGCGAGGACCTCGGGGCCTGTGGGGACGGGGTTCGGCACACGGCGCGCCGCCTCCGGTGTCGCCCACCCCCGGAAGGTCCGTGCCACGACCTCCTCGGCCTTCGTCGGCTCCTCGCGAGCGCTGAACCCCCGGCGGACGGCCGCGGCGAGGGCGTACCC
The DNA here is from genome assembly GCA_016719485.1 of Holophagales bacterium. NCBI lineage: Bacteria > Pseudomonadati > Acidobacteriota > Holophagae > Holophagales > Holophagales bacterium. The sequence continues at coordinate 30,198 of JADJZB010000006.1, read as the reverse complement.
GCAGCCGACGGCGACGACGGCTCCCGCTACGAGGAGGACCCGGCCTGTGCGCGTCACGTCGAACCCCCTCCGGCCGAACCGGCCCTCACGCCTTCTTCTTCTCCAGGAACATGCCGCACTTCGGGCACTTCCCGGGGCCGGCGCTCTTCACCTCGGGATGCATCGGGCAGGTCCAGACAGCCTTCTCCTCGGCGCCGATCCGGATGATCCTGGCCTCGAGCCCCGACTTGCCATCGGCCGTCTCCACGGCGACGCGCACACCGGGCTTCAGGTCGGCCTTCTTCGCCTCGGAGTCTCCCCTGAGGTAGGTCGTCGCGCTCGTGAGCGTGACGGAGACCGTCTTGCCGTCGGGGTCCGCCACCTCGAGGTGGTCACCGTGGACCTGCGCGACAGTACCGAGGATCGCTTCCTTCCCATGGGCGTGCCCGTCGTGGGCGGAGGCCACGCCGGCCGAGAGCGCGAGAGCAAGAGCCGCGAGAACGGAGAGAGCCTTACGCATGTCGATGTCTCCTGTCGATCGGCCGCTGAGCGAGCGTCTCGCACCGCAGCCGTGTATGGGCGGAAAGATAGGACCCATACCTTAGAGCAGCATTAGAGGGTGAGATGCCTTCTCTCTCATCGAATTCTAAGGTCCGGTCCCCAACATTGAGACATGGAACGAACCTCTCCCCGCGCCACTCTGCTCCTGGTCGAGGACGACGTCTCGTTCGCGTTCTGTACTGCCGAGTTCCTCGCGCGGCGAGGTTTCGAGGCAGCGAAGGCTCTCGACCTCGACTCCGCCCTGGTCCTCCTGGCTGCCCGGCGCTGGGCGGCCGTCGTCACGGACCTCGACCTCACGGGACGGCACACGCGAGACGGCCTGGAAGTCGTCGCCGCGGCGGCGCGCTTCGAGCCGCGCCCCGTGATCTTCGTCTGGACGGGCTCGTCGACGACCGAGGTACGACAGGAAGCGTTCCGTCTCGGCGCCGACCTCGTCGTCGAGAAAGGGAGCCTCTGGGACCTGGAGGCCCGGCTCAGGGTATGCCTCGCGGAACGCCCCTCACGAGTCGCGTCCTGGCCGGAGCGTGGAGTCCGTCCCCGTGCCCGGGCTCACCGCAGGGTCCGAGAAGACGCCCGAGTCCGCATCGGCCGGGGGAAGGCGGTGAGCGCGGCGGAGCCCTCTCGTGCCCGCGCCCCGATTCCACGCCCTCACGGGTCTCTTCGACCCGCCTTCCGGCCCCAAAGGCAACGCTGCGCCGGGCCCCCTGCGGCCCGGGTCCGCGCTCCGTCTGCCCGGGCGGGCTTCCCCCTCTGCGATCTTCCGTGACAGCTACTTTCCCCGCAGTGTTTCCCACTGCTTCCGATGGAAGGTGGAGAACCGCTCCGCCTCGAGCGCGACGGCCTCCACCTTCTCTATATACGCTTCGTAGTGTCGCCTCATCTCCAGAATCATCGGATCGGTGTCCGCCCGCTCCGGTTCTCTGTTCCCGGTGATGGAATCCCCGAGCAGCTTTCGCTGTTTGGCGGCTTCCTTGCGGTACGACGCCGCCTTCCTTTCGTATTCCTCGGCTCTTGCGAGATGAACCTCCGGGAGCCTCGCGATTTCGTCGGCGAACATCGGGTAAGCCCCTCCCTCCTGTTGCGCGTCCGCAACGAGCGGCAGAAGAGTGAGTGGCGCTGCGAGCAGGGCGGCAAAGGCGAGGCTCTGGATCTTGTGGACAGCGTGGTTGAGCATGGCAGCTCCTTTCCATGGGCGGGATGTCGGGAGGCGAAGCGGAGTCGGCACCTCGGGCCCAGACGCGGCGCACCCGCACTTGGACAGGCTCACTGGCCGCTCAGCTCGGCCGCACGCATTTCGTGGTACTCGGCCAGCTTCTCCGCCTTCGCCGCCAGTGCCTCTGCGTCCTTGATGTAGCCGTTGCAGTGGCTCCGCAGCTTCTCCAGCTCGGGAGGCTCGTAGTTTCCTGGCCGGGTATCGGGCGGCAGTCGCTTCTTGAGGGCCAGGATCATCTCGCGATGCACGTTCGCCTCTTCGCGGTAGGCGGCGGCCTTCTTTCGATACTCGACGGCCCTGTCGAGGTGGTCCTTCGGGGTGACTGCGACCTTCATCACGGTTCGGCTCTCGGCCGCAGCGGAGGCCGGCACTTGTGGGCTAGCGGCAGCCGGTCGGACGGACGAGATCAGTGCGGAAGCGACGAGAATGACGGATGCCAGATGCCGAGTTACCTTGGGACGCTCTGCGGACATCGCGAACCTCCTGCCATCGTCTTGGGCTGTGCTTCGCCGGCTGGCCTACGTTTCGGGACGAGCGTGAAAGGACTTTGATCCGGGGCATTCGGAATGCTCCCGTTTGCCTCTTGACCTCAAGAATGGGTCGAGTGGATTAGAGGCGCCTTAAAACGCGTGCCGCTCCTTCCACGGAAAGGCATACGGTCGTCGGGTACCTTCGGTCGGATCTGAGCCAGCAAGCCCCTCGGCCCTGGGTCGGAACGCGGGCGGCCCGAAACGCGAATCGGCTAACCGAACGGCGGACGCTGCTTCCCTTCCTTCGTCTAAGGCGCCTCTAATCTGCCGGGGCTATCTTCTCGACCAGAGGACGGCGAAGGCGGAGCAGGGTCTCACCGAACTCGAGTTCATTGCTCCGCCAAGGGTATCGGCGGAGGAATCCGAGAGGTAGGTATGCCAAAGAGCGAACAGGGCCTCACGTGCGGTCGACCGGTCAGCGTCGACGCCGCCGTCCGGGTTCTTCAGCGCGACCCTACGAGCGGGGCCGCATATATCCCGGCTCTACGTTTCCACGCCCTGACAGGTCTCTTCGACCCTCTCATGCAGCTCGTCATGAGGGATGAACAGCTGAGGCGACTGACCTTGTCCCTCCTTCGCCCTGAGCCGGCAGAGCGCGTGCTCGACATCGGATGCGGGACCGGCTCTCTGGCGGTCCGGCTGAAACAGGAGCACCCCCGCGCGACCGTCGTCGGCTACGACATCGACCCGGCGGCCCTCGCGATCGCCGAGCACAAGGCACGGGAGGCGCAGATCTCCGTGACCTGGGCCCGCGGCCCGGCCGACGATCCGCCCTTCCCCGATCAGTCTTTCGACCTCGTGACCTCCTCCCTCCTCCTCCACCATCTCCTCCCCTCCGGGAAGCGATCCGCCCTCGCGGCGGCGTCGAGGCTCCTCAAGCCGGGTGGGCGCCTCGTCCTCGTCGACTTCACCCGTCCGGAAGGGCGCCTCCGCGCCCTCGCCTTCTCGATCGTCCGCACACTCGACGGCCGCCGGGAGACCGAGGACCACGCCAGGGGCCGAATGCCGGCCTTCGTCGAGGAAGCGGGTTTCGCGAACGTGGCCGAGCGGCTGCGGCTGAACACGGCCCTTGGCACCATCGGGTTCATCACCGCGTACAAGCCGCGCTCCGGGTGGGCTCCGTGAAAAGCCTCCGGACCCGAATCCGATGGTGGGTCGTCGCGTCGACGACCCTCACGGTCGGGCTCGTCACGACGCTTGGTGTCGTCGAGGATCGCCGGCAGATCGAACGCGCGGAGGTCGCTTACCTCGCTGGGTTCCTCGAGCATCTTTCCGCGATGCCCGAGTTCCGAGCGGACTCGCGGACGGCCCGGGCGCACCTCCGGATGCTTGCCCCTTCTTTCGAGCGGGCTGGGGGCCGGGTCGACCTCGTCCCGCTCTCTTCGGCGTCGCAGGCGCCCTCAGGCTCGGGGATCGTGGCCTGCCAGGCGCTGGACCTTTCCGACGGCCGGTGGACGCTTCATTACTGGAGCGACGGCCGGTTCGTACGCGACCGGTTCCGAAGCGCGCTCGCGATCCAGCTTTTTCAGGCCGGGCTGACGATCGCCGGCCTCGTCGCAGGCATCGAGTGGATCCTCCGACGAAGCCTCCTCGGGCCGCTCAGCACGATCTCCCGACAGATCGAGCGGATCACGGAAGGCGGGGGCTGGCTCGCGAGCGTCCCTGCGACGGATCTCGAGCTCGACCGGCTCACGAGGGCCCTGCGAGCACTGGGGCCGGGGCTTGAACAGCAGACCCGCCAGTGGATCGCCGCCGAGCGGCGCTGCGCCGTGGCCGCGGCCCTCGCCGGCATCCGCGAGAGAACGCTCGGACCTCTGAGAAACGCTCACCTGGAGCTGAGCCAGCTCGAAGCAAGCTCCGTACGCGACGACGGGACGAAGCGCCGGCTTCGCCGCGCCGCCCGCTCCGTCGAGGAGCTCTCCGCGGCGCTCGCGGAATCAGACGCGCAGTGGTTCCCGCCGAGTGTCGGCGAGGGCCCGCCCGCCACGAGCGCAGCCCGGAGAAGCGCATGACGCTCCCGCACCAGAGAATCGCAGCGGAGCTCTCCGACGGCACAGCAGAAGCGTATGACGAGATCCTCTTCGCAGCGACACGCGGCGCAGACCGCCGCTGGAAGGAGGCGCTCCTGGCGCACCTCGACGCCCCGGCGCGGGTTCTCGACCTCGCCTGCGGCACCGGGACCCTCACGTTCATGATTCGGGATCGTTTCCCCGGAGGCGGAGGTCGTCGGTATGGAAATCTCGGTCGCGCTTCTCGACCACGCGCTGAAGCGGGCGCATCTCCGACGGGACCATCGGGCACGTTTCGTCCTGGGCTCGTTCGAGCGCGTCGCTCCTGCCGGACGGTTCGACGCCGTTACGAGCTGCTACCTGGCCAAGTACGCAGATCTCCCCCGCCTCGTCTCGCGTTTGAGGTCGTTCTTGAATCCGGGCGGGTTCGTGGTCATGCACGACCTGACCTACCCGGAGCACCCTGTCGTCCGCAAGGCATGGGAGCGCCACTTTCAGCGGCTCCGACAGACCGCGCTGAACGAGTGGCCCGCGGCGATCCGGGTATTCGACGAGCTGCCCGAGATCGTCCGCCGCTCCGCCTGGGTCGAGGAGCTCACGATGCTATTCGTCGCGCACGGCTACAGCGGCGTCGCCGTCGAGCGGCTGGGCCGAGGGACCTCTGCGCTCGTCCTTGCCCGCCTGCCCTGCGAGTAATCTCGTGACGGTGGGGCCCGTTCAGACCTCCGGCCGCTCCTCTATGGTGGTACGCCACGCCGACGGCGGCTCTTCAGTGTCCGGTCGGCTCTGATTCGGGTCCGCGGGAGGCTGCCAGCCTCGCCTCGACCTGCATCAGCTTCGCCTCCATCGCCGCTATCTCGTCCTTCGAGAAGCCAAGCGGATTCGCCGCCTCGGCGGCCCTGAGAGCCTTCCTCAGTGACGCAGCTGCAGCGAGCTCCTGCCCAGCGGCGAGGTAGCGTTCGACGCCCTCGACCTGATATCGGCGGACTCGCGCCTGGATGACCCTGTCCGGCGAGCCCGCCCCGAACCCGAGAATGGCGTAGGCCAATCCGTGAACGGTCTCGTACTCCTCCGACCTCAGGGCTCGAAGCTCGTCGAGCTCGAGGTCGAGCCGGGCTCGACCGTCCGGTGGGGCGGCTTCGCGGGCCGCGGTGGCGCGAGCGATCTCGGCATCGACTCGGGCGAGGCTCGCGTCCGCGGCGTCCAGGCGCTCCGAAGCCATCACGTGCAGACTGTGGCGGGAAGCGATGCGGACGGCGACCCCGGCTCCTCCAAGGAGGGCGACGCCGAGCGCGGCCGCGACGGCCGAGGCGACCGCAGGGTGCCGGCGCATCCAGTTCACAGCCCTCTCCATGAAGGTCGGAGGCGCAGCGTCCACCGGACGGAACTCCCGGTACCGGCGGATCTCCTCCGCCAGCTCCATTGCTGAGCCGTATCGCGACGACGGGTCCCTGGCGAGGGCCTTCATGCAGACGGCAGAGAGCGCCCTCCCGGCTGCGCGGTTCCTCGCGACGGGCGGCGCAGGCGACTCCTCCCGAACGCGGCGCATCGATTCGAGCGCATCGGCAGATGAGAACGGGTTCGCGCCGGTCAGAATCTCGTACAGGACCGTGCCCAACGAGAAGACGTCGGAGGCCGGGTTCGTCGGTGCAGCACGCGCCTGCTCGGGGGACATGTACGCCGGCGTCCCGGCAACGGACCCTCCTGGATGCGCGCGGGACTGACTGTCGCCCTCGAGCCGTACGGCGAGGCCCCAGTCCACCAGGTAGACGGAGCCCATATCGTCCACCATGATGTTCGCTGGCTTGACGTCGCGATGAACCAGGCCTTGGCGGTGCGCCGCGGCAAGCGTCTGGCAAACCCGCTCGAAGACGTCGACGAAGTGGGTGATCGACTGGCGCGACCGGATCTCCTCCGGCCGCCGCGCCGACAGGAGGCTCTTCAGGGTCCGTCCCTGGACGCGCTTCATTGCGTAGAACGGCTCGCCCGTTTCGAGCGTCCCCGCGTCGTGCACCGGGACTGCCCCTGGATGCTCGAGCCCCGCGAGAATCAGCGCTTCCTCCTCGAACCGGCGCCGTGCCCCCGGGTCCTCGGCGAGCTCGGGCCTCATGCGCTTGATGGCGACGTCGCGTCCGAGCTGGCGATCCCTCGCGAGCACGACCGTCGCCATCCCCCCGCTGCCGAGCGTCTCGCCGAGCTCATAGCGCGGAGTCGCGCGATCGGGGCGACCGGGGCGCGATCTCTCGCCGCCGGGCACCGCCTCGATCGTCTCGTCGTCCAGGCTCACATCTTCGCCCGTCGAAGCCGGAGCGCGTTTCCGACGACCGAGACCGAGCTGAAGCTCATCGCGGCAGCCGCGATCACAGGCGAGAGCAATAGCCCGAAGACCGGGTAGAGCACACCCGCAGCGATCGGCACCCCTGCCGCGTTGTAGACGAATGCGAAGAAGAGGTTCTGCTTGATGTTGGCCATCGTGCTGCGGGAAAGGCGCCGCGCCCGGACGATGCCCCGGAGGTCCCCCTTCACCAGCGTGACCCCGGCGCTCTCCATCGCGACGTCGGTGCCCGTCCCCATGGCGATCCCCACCTGCGCCTGTGCGAGCGCGGGGGCGTCGTTGATGCCGTCGCCTGCCATCGCGACGACGCGTCCCTGAGCCTGGAACCGCTTCACGACCTCCGCCTTCTGATCGGGCAGCACCTCGGCCACGATCTCGTCGATCGCGAGCTTCCTCGCGACCGCTTCGGCGGTCGTTCTGCTGTCGCCCGTGAGCATGACGATGCGGAGGCCCTCACCGTGTAGCTCTTTGATGGCCTCGGGCGTGCTGGCTTTGATCGGATCGGCCACCCCCAGGATGCCCGCGACCTCGCCGTCGACCGCAACGAACATCGCCGTCTCCCCGTCCTTGCGGAGTGCCTCTGCGTCGGTCCCCAACTCTCCGAGGTCGATTCCCAGGTCCGCCATCAGGGACGTGTTCCCGAGCGTCACGGATCTGCCGTCTACGGTTCCCTTCACTCCCTTTCCCGTCACGGACTCGAACCCGTCCGTGCCCGAGAGAGCCACGCCGCGCTTCTCGGCTCCCTTCACGATGGCCGCCGCGAGCGGGTGCTCGCTGCCTCGTTCCAGACTGGCGGCCAGATGGAGGAGGTCGGATTCGGAGAAGCCGGCGGCCGGCTTGACACTCACCAGCTCGGGCTTCCCTTCCGTCAGTGTCCCCGTCTTGTCGATGACGAGCGTATCGACCTTTCGAAGCACCTCGATCGCCTCGGCGTTCTTGAAGAGAACGCCCATGGTCGCGCCTCTGCCCGTTGCCACCATGATCGACATCGGGGTGGCGAGCCCCAGCGCACAGGGGCAGGCGATGATGAGCACCGCCACGGCGTTGATCAGCGCGTGCGCCATTCGGGGCGCCGGCCCGACGATCGCCCAGGCCGCGAATGTGAGGATCGAGATCAGGATGACGATCGGCACGAAATAGCCGGCCACGACATCGGCGAGCTTCTGGATCGGCGCCCGGCTCCGCTGGGCCTCGGCGACCATCGCGACGATGCGCGAGAGAAGCGTCTCGGCGCCGACCTTCTCGGCCCGCATCACGAGGGCTCCGGTGCCGTTGACCGTAGCTCCGACGACCTTGTCGCCGGGGCCCTTCTCCACGGGTATCGGCTCGCCGCTCACCATCGACTCGTCGACGGAGCTCGCACCCTCGAGCACGACTCCGTCTACCGGTATCTTCTCGCCAGGCCGCACCCGCAGCGTGTCGCCGGCCTGCACGACCTCCAGCAGCACGTCCTCTTCGGAACCGTCAGCCTTGATCCGTCGCGCGGATGTTGCCGCCATCCCGAGCAGCTTCTGAATCGCTGCGCCTGTCTGGCTGCGCGCGCGAAGCTCCAGGACCTGCCCGAGCAGGATCAACGTGACGATGACCCCCGCCGCTTCGAAGTAAACGGCGACCTCGCCGGATGCGCTCCGGAAGGAGGCCGGGAACAGGCCCGGCAGAAGCGTCGCGATGACGCTGTAGCCGTACGCGACGCTCACGCCGAGGCCGATGAGTGTGAACATGTTGAGACTGCGGTTCCTCACCGACTGGACGGCTCGCACGTAGAAGGGCCACGCGGCCCAGAGACACACGGGCGTCGCCAGCGCCAGCTCCAGGAATGTGCGCAGGCGCGCCGAGAGGAGCGCAGACACGGGTTCTCCCGGCAGCATGTCGCCCATCGCCAGGCCGAGGAGCGGCACGGTAAGCGCTACCGAGAACCAGAACCGGCGGCTCATGTCGCGGAGCTCGGCGTTCTCTCCGGCGTCCGCCGCGGGCGCCCGAAGCTCCAGCGCCATGCCGCAGATCGGACACGAGCCCGGCGCATCGCGCACGATCTCCGGGTGCATGGGGCACGTGTAGCCCCCCGGAATGACCCGAGAAGGAGCGGCCGTGGCCGCCGGGGCCTGCTCGAGGAACGAGCCCGGGTCCCTGGTGAACCGATCGCGGCAGGTCGCGCTGCAGAACACGAACTCGGTACCCGCGTGCTCGTGTCGGTTCGGGCTGTCCGCCGGCACCGACATTCCGCAGACGGGGTCCTTCTTCTGAGGCCGCCCGGCCGTCGACCGATCGTGCCCGGTGTGCTCGTGCTCGTCATGATTCATGGGTGCCTCCAACCTGACGGACGCGTCGTCAGCACGAGCCTAGTGCAGAGGCCCTCAATGGTGCCCACCGCTCGAGGCCGACGTCGAGCGGCCGTGGCCCGCGTGCGACTCGGCCTGCGGGCGCACCGCTGGCGCTGGCGCCGACCAGCCTCTCGCCAGAGTCTCGAGGAGCCCGTCGGCGGCGGCCAGCGCCCGCTCCACGTCCTTTCGCAGCCGCCGTGGGGCCGCCTTCGCCAGTGAATCGAGCTCCGTCGCCTGTAGAGCTACCGTCTTTCCCACCACGAGCTTGTCCGGCAACACCGGGCCATCGACACGCGGGGCGCGGCTGATCTCGTCCCGGAGGACCGCGAGGTAGGACACGTACGCTGCCGTGGCCGAAGCCAGTGCGGTGCCGTCTCTCTCGGCGGCGGCCGTCCGGACGGAGGCCAGAAGCTCTTCGGAGCGGTCGAGCCGGCTGACAACTGGATTCGCCGGCTCCCCGTTAGCGGACGGAGCGACCGACGTGTCGAGACGTGGAGGCTCCTGGCCCGCCAGCGCGCCCGATCCGAGGAGCGCGCCGAAGAGGAGCCGAGCCATGACTCGAGCGAGCGCTCCTGCTCGGTACACCGGGCGCTCCTCAGGCCTTCTTCTTCTCGAGGAACATGCCGCACTTCGGGCACTTGGCGGGACCGGAGCCGGTCACTTCCGGGTGCATCGGGCAGGCCCAGACCGCTCCGTCGGCGGGACCGATCCGGACGACCTTCGCTTCGAGCCCGGCCTTCCCGTCTGCCGTCTCGACGGCGACGCTCAGCCCGGGCTTCAGGTCAGCCTTCTTCGCCTCCTCAGCCCCCTTGAGGTACATGGTGGTGCGAGTCAGGCTGACGATGACGGACTTGCCGTCGGGGTCAGCGACCTCCAGGCGGTCGCCCTCGACCTTGGCGATGGTGCCGAGGACTGCGTCCTGGCCGTGGGCGTGGGCGTGGCCCTGGTTCGCCGGGGCCGCGAGGGGCCAGAGCGAGAGGGCGAGAGCCGTGAGAGTGGCGAGAGGTCTGCGCATGTCGTCTTCTCCTGGTCCCGCTTCCGGCGGCGGGCTCTTCACGCCGGCGCCGGCGCTTGAACGGAAAGATAGGGGCTGAACCTTAGAGAGACGTTAGAGAGATGCGGCGTCGTCCGCTCCTCCCCGGGGAACGTTTCGTTCCGCGGATCGGCAGGGACGACGCCGCCCGGATCGATCACTTCGCTTCGCGCGACACCGCGGGCGCCTCAGGCCCGGTCGCGCTCCCCTCGTCAGGAGTCGCGGTCAGTGCCCTCGATGGCCGGAGCTCCCCATGCCACATCCGCCCCGGCTGGTCCTCGGTGCAGAGTCCGCGTCCTCACCTGCGAGCTCGGCAGCGATCCCGAAAGTCCGCTCCGCCGCGGCGATCGCTTCGTCGACGCGCTCCCCGAGGGCGGGCGGGGCCCCGTCCGCCAGGCCACGGAGCGTCGCCAGGCTCTCCCGGCAGACCTTCTGTATCCGCGAGGCATCTCGCGCACGCGCTTCGTCCCCTCCACCCGCGCGTAGGCCGACGCGCAGCTCATCCTGAACCGAGACGTAGTCCCCGACCGCCCGGTCAACCCGATCGCGCTCGCGCGAGCGGACGCTCGTTCGGAGCGCACGCAGGGCGCTCCCTTCGTCGCGAAGCGCCGCATCCAGGTCCCGAACGGGCCGTTCCGCCGAGGGCGCCTCGTCTGGCACCCCCCGGTCGCCGTGGACGTGTTCCTGGGCCATGGCCGGAAGGCTCACCATCGCCATGGAAAGGAGAAGCGTTCGAAGGAGTCTCATCGCTCAGCCCCTAGAAGATGACGCTCTTGTGGTCCATGCCGCCGCAACCGTTCTTCGCGAACGGCCGGTTGCAGCCACCTTTGAAGCACGCATCGCCCGTGTATCCGGCGGGTCCGATGAACTTCACCCAATCCAGGACCGCCGTCTTGAGCTGGGCCGCGTCGGCGCCCTTCACCACGAGCATGTAGTTCGAGAGTCCCCAGATCGTCATGGCCATGTTGCACGGGCAGCAGCACGTCTTCATGGAGAACTTCTTGCAGCACACGGTCGGGATCGACGAGAGGACGTCGTCCTTGATCTTCTGCTGCTCCGGCGCGAGGCTCATGTCGGCGTAGCCGATGAACTCCAGCGTCTGCGTTTTCACGTCCTTGAAGACCATCTTCCCGGGGGCGGCCTTCGACGGCGGGGCGGCGGCGGCCGACGAGATGGCGAGGACCGCGACCGCGGCGGTGATCCAGCGGCGGAGACGGGTGGCTGTCGTCATGGGGCTTCTCCTAATCGGTTTGCCTGGTGGTGCGGTGGACGTCATGCCGGAATCAGCGACGGTTCCGGGGCAGGGACGGGAGCATCCGGGTCCGGCTTCGGCAAGCTTCGCTGCTTCCAGAGCATGTAGATCGCCGGATAGACGAGGAGCTCGAGCGCGAAGGACGTGACGAGGCCGCCGACCATAGGAGCGGCGATCCTCTTCATGACGTCGGAGCCCGCTCCGACGGACCACATGATCGGCATGAGGCCGAGCATCGCGGCGAAGACGGTCATCGCCTTCGGCCGGACCCGCTTGACGGCGCCGTGGATGATCGCCTCGATCAGCTCGACCTTGTTGCGGAGGAGGCCCTTCGCCTTCGCCTCGTCATACGAGAGATCGAGGAAGAGGAGCATGAAGACGCCCGTCTCGGCGTCGAGGCCCATGAGGGCGATGACGCCGACCCAGACCGCGATCGACATGTTGTAGCCGAGGATCCAGAGGAACCAGACGGCCCCGATGATCGAGAAGGGCACGGCGAGGAGGACGATGAAGGTCTTCATCGCCGACTTCGTGTTCATGTACATGAGGAGCCAGATGAGGACGAGCGTGATCGGGATGACGACCTTCAGCCGCTCCCGGACGCGGATCATGTTCTCGAACTGGCCGCTCCAGACGAGGGTATAGCCGGAGGGGAGCGTGACCCTCTCGGCGACGGCCTTCTTCGCCTCCTCGACGAACCCGCCGACGTCCTCCTTTCCGGTGTCGAAGTCGACGTAGACGTACCCCGAGAGGAGGCCGTTCTCGTTGCGGATCATCGAGGGTCCCTGGACGAGCCGGATGTCGGCGAGCTGTCCCATCGGGACCTGCGCCCCGGACATCGTCGGGACGAGCACCCGCTCGAGCTGCGTGAGGTCTTCACGGAGCTCGCGGGGGTAGCGGAGCGAGACGGAGTAGCGCTCGCGCCCCTTGATGAGGGTCGTGATCGGCTCGCCGCCGATCGCCGTCATGATGACCATGTTCGCGTCGTCCACGGTGAGACCGTAGCGGGCGAGCTGGTCGCGCTTGAGCTCGAAGTCGATGAAGTAGCCGCCCGCGACCCGTTCCGCGAAGGCCGAGCGGGTCGCGGGGACGGCCCTCACGGCCGTCTCGATCTCCTTGCCGATCCGCTCGATCTCGTTCAGGTCTGAGCCGAAGACCTTGATTCCGATCGGCGTCCGGATGCCGGTCGAGAGCATGTCGATGCGGGCCTTGATGGGCATCGTCCAGGCGTTCGTCGTTCCGGGGATCTTCAGCGCCCGGTCCATCTCGTCGACGAGCTCATCGTGCGAGATGCGGTCGCGCCAGACGTGGCGGAAGACCGACGCGAGCCACTCCGGCGACCAGGCAGAGTACCAGCGCTCGCGTGCCCGCCATTCGTTCTCGGGCTTGAGGATGACGGTCGTCTCCATCATCGAGAACGGAGCCGGGTCCGTCGAGCTGTCGGCGCGGCCCGCCTTGCCGAAGACCCGTTCGACCTCGGGGAACGACTTCAGGATCCGGTCCTGCACCTGCAGGAGCCGCTCGGCCTCCGTGACGGAGATGCCGGGCATGGTCGTCGGCATGTAGAGGATGCTCCCCTCGTAGAGGGGCGGCATGAACTCCGAGCCGAGCTTCAAGAAGACCGGCACGGTCGCGACCATCGCGAGGAGGGCGGCGGCGATCGTCGACTTCGGGTGCTTCAGGACGAACCGGCAGGGAGGCTCGTAGATCCTGTGGAGGAGCCTCGAGACCGGGTGCTTCTCCTCGGCGTAGTACTTCCCGACGATGACCTGGTTGACGACCCAGGCGAGCCACTTCGGCCGGAAGTGGAGGAAGTCCATCCGCGCGAAGAGCATCCGCAGCGCCGGGTCGAGCGTGATCGCGAGGAACGCTGCGATCGCCATGGCGAGGTTCTTCGAGTAGGCGAGCGGCCGGAAGAGGCGCCCCTCCTGGTCGACGAGCGTGAAGACGGGAAGGAAGGCGACGGCGATGACGAGGAGCGAGAAGAAGACGGACGGCCCGACCTCCATGAGCGCTTCGAGGCGCACCTTGTGGAAGTCGCCCGGCCGCCCTCCGTCGTTCCAGAGCTGGAGCTTCTTGTAGGCGTTCTCGACCTCGACGATCGCGCCGTCGACGAGGACGCCGATCGAGATCGCGATCCCGGCGAGGGACATGATGTTGATCGTCAGCCCGAGCTGCCCGAACGGGATGAACGCGAGGACGACCGAGATCGGAATCGTGAGGATGGGGACGATCGCGCTTGGGACATGCCAGAGAAAGATCAGGATGATGATCGAGACGACGATGATCTCCTCGATCAGCTTCCCCTTCAGCGTGTCGATGGAGCGCTCGATGAGGTCCGAGCGGTCGTAGGTGGTGACGACCTTCACGCCCTTCGGCAGCGAGGGCTCGATGTCCTTCAGCTTCTGCTTCACCCGCTCGATGACGTTGAGGGCGTTCTCGCCGCTTCGCATCACCACGATGCCGCCGACGACGTCGCCCTCGCCGTCGAGGTCCGCGACGCCCCGCCGGATCTCGGGGCCGAGCGAGACCCGGCCGACGTCGCCGACCGTGAGCGGGGTGCCCCTCTCGTTCGTCTTCAGGACGATCTGCTCGATGTCCTTGACCGACTTCAGGTAGCCGCGCCCGCGCACCATGTACTCCCGCCCCGAGAGCTCGATGAGACGGCCGCCGACCTCCTCGTTGCTCATCCGGATCGCCTCGGCGACGCGGGAGAGAGGCACGCCGTAGGCGGAGAGGACGTTCGGGTCGATCGTCACCTGGTACTGCCTCTGCCGCCCGCCGACCGTCGCGACCTCGGCCACGCCCGGCACCGACTGGACCGCGTACCTGAGGAACCAGTCCTGGTAAGTTCTCAGCTCGTCGGTGCTGTTCGTTCCCGACTCGTCGACGAGCGCGTACTGGAAGACCCACCCGACGCTCGTCGCGTCGGAGCCCATCTCGGTCTTGACCCCCTGGGGGAGGCTCCCCTGAATCTTCGAGAGGTACTCGAGGACGCGGGAGCGGGCCCAGTAGAGGTCGGTGCCGTCCTCGAAGATGACGTAGACGTAGGAGAAGCCGAAGTCGGAGGAGCCCCGGATCGTCTTGACCTTCGGCGCGCCCAGGAGGGCGGTGACGATCGGGTACGTGACCTGGTCCTCGATGATGTCGGGGCTTCGGTCCCACTTCGAGTAGATGATGACCTGCGTGTCGGACTGGTCCGGGATCGCGTCGAGGGGCGTCCGCTTCATGACCCAGACGGCGATCAGGATGGCGACGACGTAGAGGGAGAGGACGAGGTACTTGTTCTCGGCGGAGAAACGGATGATCCGCTTGATCACCCCTTCGCCTCCGCCCTCGCTGGGGCTCGCGTGGCTCATCGCGTCCTCCTTCAGTGGGCGTGGCCGGCAGGCGTCGCCGACGGCGAGGGCGGCTCGGGCGCCTTCGTCCTCTCGCCGGGCGCCTTCGTGGGCGAGGCTGTGGTCATCGCGGAAAGAGCAGCCTTCAGGCGCGACTCCGAGTCGACGAGGAAATTGGCGCCCCGCGCGACGGTCTCCCCTGCGGAGAGGCCTCCCGTCACCTCGTACTGGCCGCCGGCATGGTCACCAACGGAGATCTCACGCGGCGAGAGTCTTCCCTTCCCCTCTGCCACGAACACGACCTTTCGTGTGCCGCTGTCGATGACGACGTCGTCGGGAAGGACGAGCGCTTCCCTGGACTGCCCGTGAATCGTGACCTGGGCGTACATCTCGGGCTTCAGCTCCGCCTTGGGGTTCGCGAACTCGAGACGCACCTTCACGGTTCGTGTCATCTCGTCGACGGCCGGGTAGACGTAGGTGACGCGCCCCGTCCAGGACTTCCCGGGCCAGTACGAGAGCGTCATGGCCGCCGTCTGGCCGAGCGAGAGCCGCGGGAGTTCGTACTCGTAGACGTCCGCGATGACCCAGACAGCGGAGAGGTCGACGATGTCGAACAGCGAATCGGCCGGCATGACCTTCATCCCGTGATAGGCCATCCGGCCCGTGACGAATCCGGAGATCGGAGCGTAGATGTTCAGCGTCCTGGTCGGCTCGCCGCGCTTTTCGAGGGCGTCGATGTCCTGAGGGGTGATGTCCCACAGGAGAAGCCTCTGCCGGGCGGCGGCGACGAGGTCCTGCCCACCCTGCGAGACGGACGGAATCGCCGATCCCGAGGTGGACTTCGCCGCCCTGAGCGCCATCAGGTACTCCCGCTGCGTCGCGTACAGCTCCGGGCTGTAGACCTTCACCAGGACGTCGCCCTTCTTGACGTACTTTCCCGTGTAGTCCGCTTCGATCGCTTCGACGTAAGCCTCGTAGCGCGTGTGGACGTGGTGGACCCTGCGCTCGTCATAGGCGACGCGTCCGGTCGTCCGGATGGACGTTTCGAAGGAGGCCCTCTTCACCTCGATCGTCTTGAGACCCAGCAGCTGCTGCTTCTGGGCGTCGATCGTGACCGTGGCGAGACCCTCCGGCCCCTTCGCTCCCGCGTCGACTTCGTCCGAGTAGACCGCGACGAAGTCCATCCCCATAGAGTCCTTCTTCGGGGTGGGCGACGTCTCCTGCGGATTCATCGGGGACCGGTAGAAGAGGATCTTCCTTTCCCCGGACGGAGCGGCAGTTCCCGCCACCGCGGCCTGGTGGGCCTCTTCCTCGATGGGGACGAGCTTCATGCCGCAGATCGGGCAGTCGCCGGGACCGTCCTTGACGACGTCCGGGTGCATCGGGCAGTGAAACCGCTTGGCGGCAGCCGAGTGTTCACCACTCTTCTGGCATGCGGACGAGACCAGGACGACCCCGCCGGCAACGACAAACAGAGCGACGGTGAGGGTGATCGTGAGGACGCGCTTCTTCTTCATTTCTCTGCTCACATCTTCGGGCTGGCCGAGGCGGCCGCCGGGGCTGTCTTAGACGCCATGGGCGCCTGGCTGCTCCGCTCGGGAGAGAACTCCTCGAGGTCGGCCAGCGCGCGGATCAGGCTCGCCAGCCGTCCGAGGGCGGCTCGGCGATCGCCGAAGTACGTGCCGATCGCCTCGAGCACCGTCACGAAGGGGACGGTGCCGGTCCGGTAGCTGGCGAGGGCGGCATCGACGGAGAGCTGGTCCTGCACGAGGATTCCCTCGGCATCGAGCCGCGCTTCCTGGGCAAGCTGGTTGAGGCGGATGAGACGCTCCTCGGTCGCAGCCTGGACTCGGCGACGGAGGGACTCCTCGGTGGCGGCTGCCGCTGAGGCGAGGGTCTCGGCCTCCACGATGAGCGGCCGCTGCTTCTGGCCGGCCCAGAGAGGGATCGAGACGCCGAGGCCGGCGGACCACATGAGCGGGAGCCCTCCACGGTTCATGTATGCGGCCGAGGCGACGAAGTCGGGCATGAGGTTTCGGCGCGCGAGATCGACGGAGAGCTTGGATCGTTCCCTCACGAGTGCGATCTCCTTCAGCTCCGGGGTCTCGTCGACGGCCCGTGCGAGGGTCTCCGCGCTCGAGGGGATCGTCACGAGGCGTCCCGGTGTGAGGCGCTGCTCGGTAGGAATAGGCGCGTCAGGCGGCCGAAAGAGGAGCTGACGCAGCTCGCTCAGGGCCGTCAGCTCGGCTGCTTCCTCGCGGCGGCGCTCTTGAAGAAGCCGCGTCCGCTCGCTCTGCGCTCGGAGGACGTCCTGCTGGCTCGCGAGACCCGCCGCGTACCGACCTCGGGTTACTTCCTCGATGCCTTTCCACGTTTCGGCCTGCTCGTCCACGAGCCGCAAGGCTTCGCGTGCCTCGAGGAGGTCCGCGTAGGCGCGGCGGACCGAAGCCCCGATTGTGAGGACGACCCGCTGGGGCACTGTCCCCGCCCTCTCGGCGTCCTTCTGCGCGACCTCCCGGGCGAGACGGAGCTTCCCCGGGTACGGAATCGCCTGCTGCGCCATCAGCTGGAGACGCGTCATCTCCATCGTCCCGAGCGAGGGCGAAACTCCGTCGTTCTCGTAGCTCAGCGAGACCATCGGGTCCGGCAGAGCGCCGGCAGGGTCAATCCGCGCCTCCGCAGAGGCTGCCGTGGCCCGCGCCGACCGGATCTCGGGATTCGCCTCGAGCGCCTCCGCGACGAGACGCTCCACCTCGGCGCGATCCACCGGCGGCGGAGGCTCTACCCCCTGGGTTTTGAATGCAGCGACGGACAGGAGGGCGCAGAGCGCGACTCCCCGTCGGGACCATAGGATGGACATCTCTTCACCTCGTGCTCCGGTGGTCGGGCGCCGCCTGCGTCAGGCAGCGACGAAAAGGCCACGCCCCAGGATCAGATCCTGAGAATGCCGATCCGGAGGAAGAGCAGGCCGTCCCCGGGCCGGCGCCGCACCAGTGTCCGCAGGTTCTGGCGCGCCGAACCAAGGTCCAGGTCAACTTCCCGACCCGGCGACTCCGAGACCCCGGCCCGGGCCGTACCCTCGGGCGGCGGCCCTTCCGGGCCCCGGGGGTCCCGAGAAACGCTGCAGGGCCCCCCGGGCGGGCAGCAGCACCCCTCTGAGTCGTCCGACAGGGTGTCCCCCGGGGTTCCCGCCGGGCGAACCGCGCCACCGCAGCAATCCCCCGGGCTCCCCGATGCTCGCCCCCCAGCCAGCGGGCCGCGGTCGCCGCGCAGGTAGCCGGCGCGACGTTCGCGCCGAGCAGGAGCACGGAGAGAGCCAGAGCCGCCCCACGATAGAACCAGCGCCCCCGATTTCCGCCTCTGGCGGTCTCGGGAGGCATCTGCGTGCGGGCTGCGGGGTTCTGCTGGCGAAACACGATCAACTCGGCTCGCAGGGAACTTACCCCCCCAACATTAGAAACGGATTAGTGCCGCGGTATCGTGAGACCCTTCGATTCGGCCGGTGAAACGCATGAGAGTGCTCGTCGTTGAAGATGACCCGAAGCTTCTGGACAGCATCCGGCAGGGGCTGAAGGAACACGGATTCGCCGTGGATGTGGCACCGGATGGGCGCCTGGGGCTCGAGCTTGCGCTCGGAGTCGACTACGACGCTCTCATCCTGGATGTGATGCTCCCCGGCAAGAGCGGCCTCGACATCCTGCGCGAGCTGCGGACCCGCCACCGGGCGACGCCCGTCCTCATCCTCAGCGCCCGGTCCGCAGTCGAGGACCGGGTCCGGGGACTGGACCTCGGAGCGGACGACTACCTTCCGAAGCCCTTCAGCTTTCAGGAGCTCCTCGCGCGCCTCAGGGCGATCAGCCGGCGCCCTGCGGCCGAGCCCGTCACCACGCTCACCGCCGGGGACCTCGAGCTCGACACCGTGCACCGTTCGGTGCGTCGCGGGAACCGGCCGATCGAGCTCACCTCAAAGGAATTCGGCCTCCTCGAATACCTCATGAAGCGGAAGGGGGTCGTCCTGACACGCGCCATGATCCTGGATCACGTTTGGGACCTCGACTACGACGGCGGCTCGAACCTCGTCGAGGTCTACATCAATTACCTCCGAAAGAAGGTCGACCAGGGCGCCGATGTGAAGCTCATCCAGACGGTTCGCGGTTCGGGGTACGTCCTGAAGGAGCCCAAGTGAGAGCGCTGCCAAGGACGTTTCGCGGACGGCTGACCCTGGGGTACTCCCTCGTCCTCACGCTCATCCTGGCCGCTTTCGGCCTCAGTCTCTATTTCATCGTCCGCGACCAGCTCCTCCGCCACCACGATCGGGAGCTCACCGAGACGGCCGACGCGATCCAGGCCGTCATCGGGCAGCACGAGGACTGCGAACACCTGACTCCGGAGCAGGTCGCGCAGCTGAACCGATACTCGAAGCTCGCTCTGTTCCACTCCGTCGACGGCGACCCGGCGGTCTTCTACCGCTCGCCCGACCTCGAGTCGGTGCCGGCCGCCAAGGAGCTCGCAGCGCGGCCGCAATTCCTCGAAGAACGCTCGGCCTTCCGCACGTACGTCGAGAAGGGCGGCCTCCTTCGGGTCTACACGAGGCCCTACAAGTCCCATGCCGGACGCCAGGGCGTCATCCGAGTCATGGAGCGAACGGGAGACGTCGAGCTTCCTCTGTCGAACCTCCGCCTCGCACTGCTCCTCCTCGCGCCGATCGCGGTCGCAGGATCTGCCGCGGTCAGCTACTGGCTCGCCGGTCGCGCGCTCGCCCCCGTCGTCGAGGTCACGGAGCTGGCGAGAGAGATCGAGTCGACACAGCTCAGCCGCCGGCTCCCGACCCGTCCCGTCCCTGACGAGATCGGCCGGCTCATCGACACGTTCAACCAGATGATCAGTCGTCTCGAGAACTCGTTCGAGTCGATGAAGCGCTTCACCGCCGACGCCTCCCACGAGCTCCGAAGCCCGCTCGCGAACATGCAGAGCACTCTCGAAGTGGCTCTCGGTCAGCCACGGGAGGCGGACGAATACCGCTCCGCGATGGCGAGCCTCAACGAAGAGGTGGGCCGTCTTCGGCATATCGTGGCCGACCTCCTCCTCCTGGCGCGAGCCGACAGCGGCAAGGTTCCCTTCCAGCTCGAGCCGGTTCGTCTCGACATCCTCGCCGGCGAGGTGGTGGAGTCGTTCTCGGAGCGGGCCAACGCCCTCGGAGCCCACCTCGAAATGGCGCCAGCGCCCGCCGTCGTCATACCGGGCGATGAACGCTGGCTTCGCCAGCTCGTCCTCAACCTCGTCGACAACGCCGTCCGGTTCTCAATCGGGGCGGAAGCGCAGCACGCCGCCGCGGGCGGGGTCCGCGTCACAGTGTGGGTCGAGGGCCAGCTCGCGTTTCTCGCCGTCGACGACGACGGGCCCGGCATCCCTGAGTCCGATCTCGAACGCGTCTTCGAGAGGTTCTTCCGCAGCGACGCCGCCCGCACGCGGCTGGTGGACGGCGGCGCCGGCCTCGGCCTGGCCATCTGCGCGTGGATCGTGCGCGAGCACGGTGGGACCATTCGCGCCCTCCAACGGTCCGAAGGCGGCACCCGCATGATTCTGGCGGTGCCAAGGTCCTCAAGTCAGCCGCAGTAGAGAAGCGCCGTTCCTCTAAGGCGGCTCTAATCTCGCCCGCGCATATTCCCTCCGAAGACACCGGGCCTGACGGGCGCCGGTCGCCTTGGATCGTCCGGCGACTCGCAACCCGCCCTCTGGTGCTCACCCATCCTCGGACGCTCGGGGTCCGGGGACATTCGCGCGGAGGTACTCGCACATGACACTCATGAACGGACACGACGCTGCCCGGCTCGGTCGCGCAGCTGTTTTCGCCCTCTGCGTTGCGCTCTCCGCGTCCGGCGCCTTCGCCTTGCCACAGTCAGTCGCGCCCCAGTCTGAGAGCGCGCAGGCGCCCAAGGTTGCCGTCACGGCGGAAGACCACCTCGCGAAAGCCGCCGAGTACCGGAAGAAGGCAGCGGCCTACCGCGAGGAGGCCGCCATGCACAGAAAGATGTACGCCGACTACAAGATGACCGTCGCCACCCACCCGAAGGCGCCTGAGAATCCGTGGCTCCGCAAAATGCGTGACCACTGCGACCGCTACATCAAGGACGCCGAGGCCTTGGCCGTGGACGCGGAGAAGTTCGCCGAGTACCACGGCTTCCGCGCCGCTGAGCTCCAGGGGAAATGAGCAGTTCGACGCTGTCCCGGCAACCACGGTCGTGAACCCTACCGTCCTCCTATCGAAAGGAGGACGCCATGCACACCCTCACCGTCTCGATCCAGGGCGCCGCGAACGACTCGACGAGCGTCGAGCTCCCGGACGACCAGGCGTTGCCCGTCTACGTGAAGCTGAAGGAGGTCCTCGCCGGGACCCGGGCGGCCCGGCGGGCGACCCGGAAGGACTCCGGCTCCGCCGCGGTTGACGGCCAGGCGGGCGACGCCGGAAGGAACGGAACCGGCGACAGTTCGACCGATCTCGACCGCTGAGGAATCGGTGATCTCGTTCCTCATCGCTTCGGCCTGCGTCGTCTTCGTCCTGTCGCTGCCGATCTCGGCGACGAAGGCCGGGCAGACGCTTCGGAGGTGGGCCGGAGTGCTCTTCCTCCTGGCGCTGGCGCCGGCGCTCTTCGTGGGGCTGATCGGCGCCATGGGCGGCTCGAGCGGCACGCCCCACGCCGGAACCGGCGCTGGCAGCGGCGTCGACGCGCTCGGGACGCTCCTCGGGTTCCTGATCCTCTCTCCCCTCGCCTACGGAATCCTCCAGCTCCGCAAGCGCTTCAACCCGAAGAGCCGCGACCCGTGGGCCGACTACGTCGACCGGAAGGCGGCCGGGAAGAAGGTCGTGGACCCGAAAGCCGCCAAGCCCGTCCTGCCCGGCGGGACCTTCGGTCCGTTCGGAGGCTCTCCGTGAGCTTCCTCGACTTCGTCGGGTCGATCCTCCATCGGGAGCGGAAGCGCGCCTACGAAATGGCCGTCGCCGCCGAGCTGCCGAAGCTCGCGCCGCCGAAGCCCTCGTCCGAAGTGATGGAAGAGGTCCGCGGCCGGCTCGCCGGGCCTGGCGCACTCACCTTCGGAAGGCTGCCGTCCGGCCAGATCGTCCGTGTGAAGGGCGACACGTCGATGAAGAGCGCCCTCGTGATCGGGGCGCCCGGGTCGGGCAAGACCCGGTTCCTCCTTGGGCTCCTGATCGAGCTGATCGCCCGGGCCCTCCGCGACGAGGTGGAGATCGAGCTCGTCGATCCGAAGACGGAGACGTACAGCCTCACTTGCCAGATCCTCGCCGCCCTCTACCTCGGCGGCGACTTCGCTCTCAGGGAGGCGATACGGCGGCGCGTCCGGGTCATCGACTGGTCACGCGAAGCCGTCTCCCCCGTCACGCCCTTCGACAATACAGACGGCATCGTCTCGAACGCCTACCTCGCCCACCTCCGGACCGACGCCACGGTCCAGGCCAGCCCGCAGACCTACACGGAGTCGCTGAAGCAGGCCCTGTTCATGCTCTCGTGGCTCCTCACGGAGAAGGGCTTCCCGCCGAACCTCCGGTTCGTCTCGAAGCTCTACTCCGATCCGGCGTTCCGGGCGAAGGTCATCGCCGACGTCGCCGAGCCCGACCTCCGCAACTACTTCGCCGAGCTCGAGCGCCACATGGCGCGGCCCACGGCCGACGCACTCCTCCGGCGGTTCCAGCACGACCTGTCGTTCCCCGAGGTCCGGCTCTCGATCGGCATCCCGCCCGCGTCGCTCCGGAACATCCTCCCGGCCGGCTCCCCGCGCATCACCCTCGGAAACTACGGCTCAGGGATGGCGCTCCCCGCCTCCGTCGGGAAAGAACGCGCCGCCCACCGGGTGACCGACGTCCTCCTCCGCGCGCCGCGCCGGAACCCGAAGCGCCCGGGCCTCCTCTTCCTCGAGGAAGCGCCGACGCTCCTGGCCGGCGGGAGCGAGCTCGTCGAGCCCCTGACGACGGCGGCCCGGACGCTCCGCTCGGTCGGCTTCGGCGTCGTCTTCTGCGGCCAGGACGTAGCGAACGCCCTGCCCGGCCCCATGGTCCGGACGCTCCAGCTCAACACGTGGTGGTGGGCGATTTTCCCGCTCCCACGAGGAAGCGGACTGGATCTATCCCCACCTCCTCGTCGACGAGGTCGGCGCCGCGCTCTCAGAGGGAGACAGGCAGAAGGAGTTCCGTCGCCTCATGGTCGGCCTCCCGTCCCGGAAGTACTTCCTCCACGTGAAGGGCGAGCCGGCCCTGCCGATGCGCGCCCCGACGGTGAACGACCCCTCGGACATGGCGAAGCGATCCGAGGCCGAGCTCCTCGAGGTCTTCCGCCGCGAGATCGCCTCCGTCTCGATGGTCCCGGCCAAGACGGCGGCCGACCTCATCGCCCGCTTCGAGGCCGACGTCGTCGACCGCGCCACCATCCCGCCGGCTCCACCGAAGAAGGCTGCCCCCAAGGGTGCGGCGCCCGTCCGCGGAATCGCGGACCTCCTTCGGATGATGGGTGGCTCACCGGGGACGGGGGCATAGACGTGGGCCCGACGTTCCGCACGGCGTTTCGGCTGTCGGCGCTGGCGACGCTCTACCTCTTCGCCGCGCCGGTCTACCTGATCCGCGCGATTGGCGAGTGGCGCAGGATCGCCCGCGGCCTCGCCATCGTCCGGCGCGGGACGATCGCCTGTCCCCACTGCTCCTTCGTCAATCCGATCAACGTGCTCTCGACCTGCCACCGCTGCGGCGTCACGGAGTTCGGGAGCCGCCTCTACTGCTCGAACTGCCGGCAGGTGACGCGCTGGTTCGACTGCGCGCGCTGCCACGCCACCGTGAAGGTCTTCTGATCGTGACGACCTCGTCATTCACTCGTGCCAGGAAGGAAGGTGCCGCCCGCTACTCCACCTACACCTCACCCCTATGCCCCAGAACCACTTCGGGATCGTCGTCCCCGCCGTCCAACCGCCTACAGGCGTCCTCGATCTTCACGACGCCGACTGGGAGAACCTCCGCTCCATCGTGCGCGAACACCTCGACGGGCGAATCGAAATCACGACGCACACCGGTCTCCGCGTCCTCCTCTTCGGGAGCGTCGTCGAGATCCCGGTCTACCTCGTGCGCGTCTGGTCCGAGCACCCGATCGAGGACATCGCCACTGTCGTTCAGCCGGAGCTCGTCCGCATCGCGAACACCCACACCGAGAACGTCTGACGGCACCAACCGGACGGCCCCTTCCCCCTGGACGTCGCCACCGGCCCCGCCGGGACGGGACGCTGCACGAAAGACCTGCCGGGCCCCACACGCGAACGGCGACGTGGCCCCCGCAGCACCTCCGGAGTGCGGCCTCGTCCCGGCGGGGCACGGAGTGACCGTCGCCCCTTCAGAATTCGATCTTGGGCGGACGCCCGAGCCATGTGCGCTGCTGATCCCGGTACCACTTCCAAACCGTCACCCCTATGGACCAGACCCCCTCGATCGCACCGGTTATGTCGACGAAGCGTCGGCGCCGCCGATCCGTGTGGCTTCGGCTCACGCTCCGCGTTCTGCGCGTGCTCTCGGTCGCGCTGTTCGTGTTTCTCAGGTTCGCGGAGCGAGCGGTCCGCGAGCCACTCACCTGGTTACTCGTCGGCGCCGCGTTCTTCGCGCGGAGTGCCTACGTGCACTGGCCGCACTGACTGCCAGACCGGACACCGACACCGACCCACTCCCCGGGACCGGCGCGCACCCCGGCTCTCCTGTCGTCTCGCTCAGGTTGCTCTCGACCCCGCCAGCCCTCTGGCCTGCAGGAACGCCCCCGACCGCCGCCGTTCGTCTCGAGCGAGAGACGTCCGTCCCGGACGGGATCGGCAGGATGGCAGTCCACGGCTGGCGGGGCACGAGGCATCTCACTTCCACCGAAACACCTCTCTCCCGGAAGGAAGCCCTCGGCCCGAACACGCGACTCTCGCTGGCTGCCTGGTATCCCCTTCCTCACACCTCAATGCGCGACACGACCCGACTCGAGCTCCTCGTTCCGCTCGCGGACAACGACACCGCCCCGTTCTCCGACGCGGCCTTCGCCGCCTTCGAGGACTTCCTCGTCCAGCTTGCCGGCGGCTTCACCCGCCGCGGCGACGTCGAGGGAGCCTGGAGGGCGCCCGACGGTCGCGTGATGCGAGACCGGTCACGGTCGTACGCTGTGACCGTCCCCGAGCACCTCACGGATCGCGTGGCGTCGTCTATCGATCACTACGTGCGTCGCCAGTTCAGGCAGCAGGCGACGTTCGTCGAGACTCTCCCGGCGCGAGCCGTCGCGTTCTAGGACCATGGTGCTCTCCGACCGGGCGGGCGCCGACCCGGGGCCGACCCCGCACGAACCGCCGGACCGAGGAGACAGCGCTCGAAGCGACCTCGTCATCCTCTCCGGAGCAACGGGAAGTTCGGGGCGGCCCCGGTCCGCGGCGATCGGGCCGCTCGACCCGCGACGGCCCCCCGAGACGCTCACCGATCGCGACGTCTCCGCGCTCGCGTTCATCGGCCGGTCGCAAGAGGCTGCGCAGTACCAGCTCCACGAAGCGGTCTTTCCCGGACTCGGCGAGGCTGTCGTCTCGCGTCGAATTCGGAAGCTTGCTGCGCGGGGCCTCCTCGCCATCGAGCGGTGGAACAAGGTCGGCATCAACCGCCTGCGTCTCCGGCCGGCCGGCCGCGATGCCGTCGTCGAGAGAAACGGCGCCCGCGACGACGAGCTCTTCCTCCTTCGTGCCCCGCTCGCCCAGTCGGCTGTCGCCCATCACCTCTGGGTCGTCGACTGCCGCCTCATCATCGAGAGGCTCCCGGCCCCTCCGACCTCGGCACAGCCGTCCTGGGTCCTCGAGCGCCGGTGGAACCCGCGGCCAGCCGCGATTCCGGACGTCCTGGCCATCTGGCGGCCCACGCGTGAGAGCCCCGGGCATTTCCTGGCCCTCGAAATCGACATCGGGACGGAGGCGATCCGGCGGACGTTCGTCCCGAGGCTCGTCGCCCTCGCTGAGACGCTCGTCCCCTTCGCCGGAACGTCTCCGGCCTTCATCTCCGTGCTGACCCGGGGCTCCAGGCGTGTGGCGGCCATCCAGCAGGCTGTGGCCTCCGCCTCGATCGCCCTTCCGGTCGTCGTCGACTCCCTGCCCCCAGCGGCCGGCCGGCCGGCATTCGCCGCCCTCCGGACCCTGCTCACGGTGGGTGCAAAGTCGCCTTCGCACCCCGGTCCGGCGTAAGCCCGCACGCCACAGACATTTCGCACCCTTCGGCTTCGCGGCGCTTAGGGGCGCGAGCGAATGAGTGAGCGGCGAAAGGGCGCTGGGCGCTGCAGTTGCTCTTCAGCACGCCGAAGTGAGTCAGTTCGACGGAGTGCAGGGCAGGAGAGTCCCTTCGGGTGAAGGTCGCAGGCGCACCGGACCACACCGAAAGGAGATCCACATGACCACCTTTGCTCCCTCGAAGAAACCCACTGACGCTCTGCCCGTCGTGCCAGTCCATTTTCACGGGGACGCTCCCGCCGACTTGCCCCACGTGCGGGGCCGCGCTCGGGACGTCGATCGGCGCCAACCGGAAACAGGGGTCCCTCCTCGTCCCGAAGATGTCGTCCATTCGCCCAGCCGCCCGCCGGTCCTCCACACTGCCGGCGGGACGCGCGAGCAGGCGATGGCCGACATCCGCGGCATCACCTTCGGCGGCGGCGGCGACGCACCCGAGACTCACCTCGACGGCATCCGCAACTTCCTCGAGACGGTTCCCTGGCCCATGGACAAGAGCCGGACGCGCGGCGCCTTCGTCGCCTTCCTCACAGACGACACGAAGCCCGACCGGACCGGGGCGACCGCGACGCAGATCGGGAAGGCGATCCGCGACAAGGACCTGCTCTTCTACGCCGTCTGCCAGAAGACGAAGGGAGCTCGAGGCCCTCGTGAGCGCGGCAGGTGGACTCCTGATGCCGATCTCGAACACGCCGGATCGCACCGAACTGCGGAATGCGGCCGCCCAGGTGAGCGCATCGCTCATCGCGACCTTCGGCGCTGGGGGCACGCTCCCGATGACGATGCCGGGAGGTGCGCGGTGAAGAGCGTCATCCCCACCCTCCAGCGCGTCGGCACCTTCTCGACCGGACTCGCCCGGCCCTTGACCGCGTGCCGCAGGCAGCAGCTCGCAATCCTCGTCCGGGACGCGTCGTCGTCGATGTCCGGCGAGAAGGCGCGGGAGGCGGACGCCGCTTCCCGCACGCTCGCCGCCGAGCTCGCCGCTCCCGCCAGCGGCGGTGCTTTCACCATCGCGGTGATCGACTTCTCGACGTCCGTCTCGAATGTCCAGCCGCCAGAAGCCGCCGACACCCTCGTCGGGCACCTCGCGCCGCTTACCGCCTCCGGCTCGACGAACGTCGCGGATGCCCTCTCCGAGGCGGAGCGAATCGCCCGCGGCGCTCCGGCGGACCTCGCCGCGTCGCGCCCGGTCGTCCTCCTCTTCTCCGACGGCCGGCCCAACTGCGGCGGCGACGCCCGGACGGTCGCGGCCAGCTTGAAGGCGGTTGCGGACGTGGTGACGGTCGCCTTCGGCTCCGACGCCGACGAAGCGTTCCTCCGCGAGATCGCTTCCTCGCCGGCGCACGCCTACCGGTGCCGCGACGGCCGGGAACTCCGGAAGTTCTTCGCAGCCGTCGGGGCCACGCTCACCCGCTCCATCGCCGCCGGTGTCCCGGCCGCCGGCCCCTCGCGTCGATCACCCGGTGAGGGCTGCCGTGAGCCGCGCCGTCCCCCCTCCGGAGCATCTGGACTACCTCCAGCAGATCGGTGTCGACGGTCATTCGCCGAGCCTGTCGGTCGCCGTTCCGCGTGCTCCCGCGGCGCCGGCTCCGGCTCCGGCACCCGTCTCGCCTCTTCCTACCTCCCCGTCGCCCGCCCGCTCGCCCGTCGCCGTCTCGGTCGGCCGGCACCCTGCCCGCCGGCCGGCCGAGAGGAAACCCACCCGCCCCCACCCGGTTCCCTCGCCTCGGCGCCTCCCCACGCCGCGTCACCTCCCTAAGTGGTGGCCGATCGTCGAGTGGGCCGTCGCGCTCTTCGCCGTGGCGGCCGCCGTCGTCCTCCTCGTGATGCTGCTCATGGCGAGCGGAGTGCTCGCCCAGGAGCTTCCGGCCCCGACCCCCGTGGCCACTTCCGCCTCTCCGTCTCCCGAGGAGCTGCCCGCCGTGCAGAAGCGCCCGAGCTCGAAGTCATCGAAGCCGAAGGCCCCGTCCCCGAAACCACAGGACAGCGAGCGCGCCACCCTCCCGGTGCAGGCGTCGGCGGAGCCGAACGTGAAGGTCGAGGCGGTCGCCCACGCGGAGAGCACCTCGCCAGAGCCCGATACATCTGAAGCGCGCACACCGGTCCTCCTGCCGACGCCGAACTCCGGGGCGCCCGCCGGTCGACCCGCCGCGGGGAGCGTGCCGCAGCAGAAATCCTCTTCCGGAATCGAGACCGTCGTCGGCATGGCGTTTCTCTCGGGGCTCGGTTACCTCGCATGGGACCGCCGGAAGCTCGGCTCCGGCTTGGACGCATAGAGGCGGCCCTCGGCTCGAGGCCCAGATCACTTCGCCCTCGATCGCGCGGTGGAGAGCGAGGTGCCGACCACCCGCTCCCCGGAACCTCCGGCCCTCTTGAACGCCGAGAGCCCCGAGGCCGCCCCTGGCGCCCTCATAGCCGAAGCCAAGCGCCGCGGTGTAGCGACGCTGCCGAGGGCCGCCACGCGCAGCTGGGGCGCCGGCGTCGCTTCAATCACCGGAAACGTCCGAAGGAGAACCAGGATGCCGCGATCGCCTTCGAGGTCAACTCGACGGCGGTGCTCGCCGTCGCGGACGGCCCCGGTGGGCCTCCCGCACGGGAAGGGAGGCCGCCCGGCTCATGCGGTGGGAGCCGCCGCTCTTCGGCCGCCGAGGCGCTCGGAACGTCGCCAGCGGTTCCCGCCCACCCGGGCTCGTGGCCGGGCAAGCTCCTCGACAGCGCGGCGGCCTTCTGCCGGCAGGCCCGGCAGCAGGGCGGCCGGACCCCGGACGGCTTTCGCTCGACTCTGATCGTCGTTGTCGGCACTCCTTCAACGTACGGCTACTGCTACCTCGGTGACGGCGGAGGCGTCGTCGTCTGGGCAGGGGACGATCGATACGTTCCTCGTCCCGCAGAAGGCCGACGGCATCGCCAACATCGTCGCCGGGAGCCTCGGTCCCGTCCTTCAGGGAACGCCCGTCGTCGGCAAGCTCCCCGCCGCGCTGGTGACAACTCTCCTCGTCGGCACGGACGGTGTCTTCGACCGGGTTCCGGAAGGCTTCGCCGCTTCGTCGTTCGGCTCCTCGGCTCCCACGACGGCGACGCCCAGGCCGTGGCCTCCTCGTCGTCTCCGACTTCGCCTCCGCCAGGGACGGCTCCTGGTACGTCTGCGACGACAACCTCAGCTTCGCGATCCTCTGCACGCCCGCCCCTCCGGGCGACAGCCCCCGCCGTCACCGTCCAGCGGCCGGCGCTGGCCGGGAGGTGATCCGTGCTCGCCGCCAGAACCGTCATCACAGTGCGCCTCCGGGGAGTCGGTGACCATCGAGAAAGCCTTGGCGCCGGGCGGCCAGGGCTGCGCCTATCTCGTCAAACGGTCGCGGACCGGCACACCCGGCGTCCTCAAGCTCTTCCACGACCGCTTTCGACCGCGCCGAGACGCAACGGCGCCTCGAGTACCTCATCGCCCAGCGCCTCGATAGGCTCTGCCCGGTCCTGATCGGCCCCCGCGACCTCGTCGTCGGCCCGTCGGGCGTCGGCTACGTCGCCGCGAGCTCTTCCCGAGAACCGCTCGAAGAGGTCCTCCCCACCAGGCCTCACCATCTTCCACACCCTCGCTTGCGGTCGCCCTGGCCCACGCGGTCGACGCTCCACAGCCGGCATCGTCGGCATGGCAACCTCCACGCCTCGAACGTTCTCGTCGCGGTGGCGGGCGACACGCTCCAGCCCGGGATCATCGACTTCGACAACTTCGCCGGGCCCCGCGTCTCTCCCCGCCCATGGTCGGCTGAGATCCTCTCACATCGCCCCGGAGCTCCGGGCGGCCCTACGCGACGGCCACCCGGCCATTCCCGACCTGCGCTCCGACCGGTTCGCCTTCGGCGTCACCATGCACGAGGTCGTTCTCCTCCTGCACCTGACCGGCGGCGACGCGACGCCCGAGATGTTCGAGCAGGCCATGATGGGCGGCTTTGTCCACGACCCGGCCCGCGAACCGGCCGAAGAGCGCCGGAGGCGTGCCCCGCGAGGCGATCAACGCCGACCTCCAGCGGCTCTTCCGCCTCTCGCTTCAGTCCGGACCCCGACGAGCGTCCGTCGACCAGCGCCGAGGGTCGGCACTCTGGCGGCGCTGAAGGCACTCCACATCTGCGACAACTGCTCCATGCCCTTCCTCGTCGACCCGTCCAAGATCGCCTGTCCGGCATGCGGCGGCGGATTCCCTGACTGGCTCCTCCGCCTCCCGTGACGGCCGGGTCATCCCGATCGACGAGGCCTCAGTTCGCGTCGGGCGGGCGCACCTCGGCGGCAGCAGCGTCAGTGGCACATGCCGTCTTCCGGAAGATCGACCAGATTCTCCTGGAGTCCTGCGGG
>JADJZB010000005.1 GCA_016719485.1 Holophagales bacterium | reverse complement strand
CTCTTCGCGCTGTGCGCTCGTGGACGGGCTCGGTCAGTTACCTCTCCTTCGACCGCGCCGCGCCGACCCTCTCGACCGGAGAGGCGCAGCGGCTGCGCCTGCGACGCTCGCGCTCGGCGAGCTGCGCGGCCTCGTCGTCGTTCTGGACGAGCCGGGCGCCCGGCCTGCACCCACACGACATCTCCGCCTGCTGGGGTCCTGCTCCGCCTCCGCGGCCGAGGCCAGACCGTCGTCGTCGTCGAAACCACGACGCGCAAAGCTCGCCCTGAGCGCCGACCGGCTTCTCGATCTCGGCCCCTCGGCACGAAGGGTGGGCACCTTCCTCTCTCCCGGACCGCCGGCCGGGCTGATCCGTCGAAAGGGCCCGACGCCGACCCGCAGGTGGCTGATCGAGGAGTCACCGCCGGCGAGCCTGGGGCTGCGTGGCCAGGACGCGCAGGCGAAGGCGAAGCGCGTCACGATCTGCGGCCTCTCTCGGCATTCCGTCGTCGACGCTTCGCTCCACGCTTCGCCTCCGGTCAATCAATCTGTACCAATCGGGGGTCGCAGGCGCCATCAACCTCGCTGCTCGCAGCCGTCGTCGAGGCTGCGTATCGACGGCCCCTTCCCGCGGATCGTGACGGTCGACGCGGACCCGATCGGTCGGCCGCACGCTCGAACCCGGCGGCCTACACCGGCGCCTTCATCACATCCGCGACCTCTTCGCCGCGACGGCCCAGGCCCAGGCGCTGGGGTTCGGCAAGAGGCACTTCTCGTTCCAGCACGGCCGGGGCCGGTGCGGAGTCGTGTGAGGGCGCGGGAGTCGAAGTCGGAATGCGCTACCTCGGCTCAGTCGACCTCGTCTGCGACGCCTGCGCGGAGCCGGCGCTTCGCATCCGACGTCCTCACGGTGCGGCTCGACGGGCGCAGGACATCGCGGACGTTCTCGCCGGAAGCATCGAGGCCGCAGCCGGGGCTCTTCCGCGGGCACCGGAAGCTCTCGCACATCCTGACCGCTCGTCGACCTCGGCCTGGGCTATCTCCCGCTCGGCCCAGCGCGCGACGGCGCTCGGGGGCGAAGCCCAACGCATCAAACTCGCGACCGGGCTCGCGAAGGCGGCGGCCCAGCCCTCGTCGTCCTCGACGGACCGACGATCAGCCTCCACGCGGCCGACGTGACGGTCCTCGTGACGGCGTTCCAGCGCCTCTCTGCCGGTGGGCACACCCTCCTCGTGGCGATCGACCTCAGGCTCGTGCGCGGGCCGACCGGATCTGAGATCGGTCAGCAGCAGTCCCCGAAGAGGACGCGTCCTCGTCGCGGGAACGGTCGCCGAGATCGCGGCGTGCCCGAAGCGCCCACCGGCGCAGCGCTCCGCGGTGAGTTCTCCATCCGGCAGGCCGTCGACGGGAGCCTTCGGTGCGGACCGGGCCGGGACGGCCCGGCACCCCGGGTCGAAACGTCCCCCTCTCGCTCACCGGCGTCGACCCACGACCTGCGCGGCGTGACGGCCTCGTTCCCAGCCCCCGGCTTCACCGTCGTGACAGGCCCCTCGGGTTCCCCGGGAAGTCCTCCTCGTCTTCGACAGCGCTCTGGCGGAATCAGGCGCGCTTCGCCGATCTCGTCTCTCCCTGGGCGCGCCGTTTCCTCCCGATGCGCGGCGGCTGGCTCGATACCGCCGAAACCTGGGGCCCGCGATCGCCGTTCCCGCGCAGCCGGGCTGGCGAGGCTCGCAGACGACCGTCGGAGCGGTGACCGAGATCGACGAGCTGCTCCGCCTCCTCTTCGCCGGGCCGGCTCGCGGCCGTGTCCCCCGATGCGGGCTCCCAGGCTTCAGGCCCGGCGTGCGCGTGCGGGAGAGGGCTCGAGCCGCTCCTGGGCCGCCGACTTCTCGCCCCCTCCGAGCGCGGCGCGTGCCTGTCTGTGCCGGGGCTCAGGATTCCGCCCAGGCCTGCGACCCCTCGCGCCTCGTGACGCCCCGATCGACCCCTGGACGGCGGGGCTCTCGGGGAGCGCGGTTCAGCGCCACCTGTCCAGGCCCGACGGCCAGGCACGTCGCCACCTTCAGGCCGCCGCCGAAGCTCTCCAGCCTGGCGGTGGCTCCCGGAATGGCGTGAAGCTTTCCCTCGAGGCGCAGAAGCTCGCGATGGCGCGGGCGACCAGCTGTTCGCAGTCGAATGGAGCTACCGCCGCGGAAAACGCAGCGGCGTCCATCGCTTCGAGGCCACGCGCGCTGGGCCGGGTTCGCCGGGCTCATCGGGCCGAGGCTGCGAGAGGTCCACGCGGACGAAGCGCGGCGAGAGTCCCGGACCGCTCCCTCGTCGGCCAGCGGTGCGCGGTTTGCGGCGGCGAACGGCTGAAAGCCCGCACCGCGCGCGGTGACCTGCGCGGCCTTCCAGGCGCCCGGAGCGCGCGTCGCGCCGCGACGCCCGACTCTCGGCGTGTGGCTCGACGGTCTCAGGCAGGGTGCCGCCGCTTTGCGCGGGTCTCTCCCGGAATCCTCTCTCCCGGCCCCGATCCGGCTCGACCTCGGCCGCCGCGTGCAGGCCCCTCTGCGACACCGGCCTCGGCTACCTCGCTCCGGCGCGAGCTCGCGACGCTTTCAGGCGGGGAGGCGCAGAGGTCCGGCTGGCAGCCGCGCTCGGCAGCGGCCTGGTCGGCGGCAGGCTTTACGTCTCGACCAGGCCGACGCGGGGCTCCACCCCGCGACTGCGAGCCCAGGCTCGCCGCCCTGCGGAACCTCTCCGCAGCGGGAACGCCGTCGTCGTCGTCGTCGGCACGGCCCCGACCTCGTCGCGGCGGCGGACCGCGTCGTCGAGCTCAGCCCCGGTGCCGGTCGGATGGCGGGCGCATCGTCGCCTCCGGTTCACCCGCCACGCTCGAGGCGGACCCGTCGACGTACACGGCCCGCCTCCGAATGTCCACCGCCGCATCCCAGGCGGACGGCGAGGCCTCTCCCCGGCGATCACCGTGCGGGGCGCGACGCGCAACACGCTGAAGGGTATCGACGTGGAGTTCCCTTCCGGCGGCCTCGTCGTCGTCACCGGCGTCTCCGGCGGTGAAGTTGACCCGTTCTCCGAGGTCACGGCCCTCCCTGCGCGCCGCGATGCGCAGCGCCGCGCCCGTCAGGTGCCGCGCTGGCTGGGCTGCATGCGCCGTCGGGCCAGTCCTCTCTTCCGACCAGGACCCGCCGCCGCGGCAGGGCAGCGCCGTGGCGACGATCTCCGGGTCGCCGAGCGCCTGAGAGCGCTTCGCCGGTACGCCGGGGCGCGCGCCCTCAGGCTGTCCGCGAAAAGCGTTCTCGTCGCGCACACCCGGCGGTCGCTGCGGGGCGTCCGGCGGCCAGGCATCGTCACGGTGGCGATGGACCTCCTCCCCCCTGACGTGACCGTCGGCTGCGAGGCGTGCGGCGGCCGCAGTTCTCGGACGCCGTTCTCTCACCGCCTGGACGGACGCAGCTCACGGACGTCCTCGACGTCACCCAGCGCCGACGCCGCCTCCCGGTTCGAAGGACCTCGTCGAGGCGCAGCCGCGCGGGATCTACCGCCTTCGCGTTCGCCCCCTGCCTCCGCTGGCCCCCCAGGACTGGCAGGCCGCCGCCGACACGGCGTACTCGGTCGAGTTCGTCTCGACGCGCTTTTCCGAGATCACCGGTATCGACGCTGCAGGCCTCGGCTCGAAGCCGGGATCCATCGCCGACGTCGTCGTTCCCGATGATCGAAGAGGATTCGTCGCCGGGAACGCCGAGGCCGTCGCCCGATGCCTGCCGTTTCGCTGGGAGGGGAGGCTCGTCGTGAACGGGCGGGTCCGGTGCATCCGATTCGAGTCGATCCCGAGGCTGCTCGAGGACGGCGACACGGTCTGGACGGGCACGGTCGAAGACGTGACGGAGTCGCGGCACGCAGAGGAAAGGCGCCGCGAATCCGAGGCTCTCTTCCGGAGCTTCTTCGAGATGCCGCTGGTCGGCGCGTGCATCACCTCGCCGACGAAAGGCTGGCTCGAGGTGAACGACCAGCTCTGCAGGATGCTCGGATACACCCGCGAGGAGCTCGCGTCGCTGACCTGGGCGTCGCTCACCCACCCGGACGACCTCGACGCCGACGTCACCCGGTTCGAAAGGGTCGCCCGGGGCGAGATCGACGGCTACAGTCTCGAGAAGCGCTTCCTCCGGAAGGACGGCAGCGTCGTACCGGTCCACCTCTCCGTGAGCTGCGTGAGGACCGGCGACGGAGCCGTCGACTATTTCGTCGCGCTGCTCCAGGACATCACGGAGCGGAGGAAGGTCGAGGGGGAGCTGCGCACCCACCGGGAGCACCTCGAGGCGCTGGTGGCCGAGCGAACGGCCGAGCTGGACAGGCAGCGGCATCTTCTCGACGAGACCTCGCGCCTCGCGAGGGTGGGAGGCTGGGAGTACGACGTCCGGAAGGCGGAGCTCACCTGGACCGACGTCGTCCGCGAGATCCACGAGGTGGAGCCGGGCTTCCGGATGACCGTCGAGAACGGGCTCGAGTTCTACGCGCCCGAATCGCGACCCGTCATCGCGAATCTTCTCGCCCGGGCGATCGCCACGGGCGAGCCCTTCGACGCGGAGGTCCAGCTGGACACCGCGAAGGGCCGCCGCGTGTGGGTCCGGGCGATCGGACGCGCGTACGTCGAGGACGGAAAGGTCGTCCGGGTCGGGGGTGTCCTGCAGGACATCGACGCGCGCAGGAGCGCCGAGGAGGACCTGCGGCGCCACAGGGCCCACCTCGAGGAGCTCGTCGCCGAGAGAACCGCCGAGCTGGAGAAGAGCCGTTCCCGCCTCGTCGAGGCCCAGGCCGTCGCCCACCTCGGGAGCTGGGGAGTGGCACGTCGCCCGCAACGAGATCTGGGGCTCGGACGAGCTCTTTCGCCTGTTCGACGTGTCGCCCGGCGACCTCGCGACCCCTCGAGCAGTTCTTCGGCCTCGTCCACGCCGACGACAGGGAGGAGGCGCGTCGCGCCGTCTCCGATGCGCTGGGACGAGGAGGGGGAGCGCTCTACCGGTCCACCTACCGGATCGGCCGGCGCGACGGACGCGTCCGTCACGTCAGCAACCGGGGCGTCGTCTCCGCCGACGAGCGAGGGCGGCCGTGGAAGATCGTGGGGACCAGCCTCGACGTCACCGAGCTGAAAGCTGCGGAAGACGCGCTGAAGGAGAGCGAGAACCGCTTCCGCCGCATCGTCTCCGAGTCGCCCTTCCCGATCGGCCTCTACGCCGACGACGGCGAGATCCTCCTCGTGAACCGCGCCTGGTGCCGCCTCTCGGGCTACTCCCCGGAGGAGCTCCGTACGATCGAGCAGTGGGCCGAGAAGGCCTACGGCGAACGCCGGGATGTCGCGCGGGCCGACATCGCGTCCCGCTTCACCCTGGCCGAGTCGGTCCGCGAGGGCGAGTTCGCGATCCGGACCAAGGTCGGAGGCCTGCGGTACTGGGACTTCAGCACGGCGCCGCTGGGTCGCCTGCCCGACGGCCGGCGGATCGTGACCACCACGGCGATGGACGTCACCGACCGGCGGCTGGCGGAGGAGGAGCTCTGGGCCTATCGCACGCACCTCGAGGAGCTGGTCCACGCCAGGACCTCCGAGCTGGAGGCCGCGAACCGGGAGCTGGAGAGCTTCTCCTACAGCGTCTCGCACGACCTGAGGGCTCCGCTCCGCGCTCTCGACGGCTTCAGCGCGGCGCTCCTCGACGAATACCCCGACCGGCTCGACGAGAAGGGGCACCACTACCTCGGGAGAATCCGGGCGGCCGCCCGGAAGATGGCGAGCCTGATCGACGGTCTCCTGAACCTCTCGCGCCTCAAGCGGCTCGAGCTGAGCCTCGTGCCGGTCGACGTGAGCAGGCTCGCGACGAGCGTGGCGGCCGACCTCCTCGCTCTCGAGCCGGGACGCGCCGTGCAGGTCGTCGTCGCGGAGGGGATGACGACCGAAGGAGACCCCCGTCTCCTGCACGTCGTCCTCGAGAACCTGATCGGGAACGCCCTGAAGTTCACCTCGAAGAGCTCCGGCGCGCGGATCGAGATCGGTTGCGCCCAGACCGACGGACAGAAGGCCTTCTTCGTGAAGGACAACGGCGTCGGCTTCGACATGGCGCACGCCACGAAGCTCTTCGAGCCCTTTCAGCGCCTGCACGGCGTGGACGACTTCCCAGGCACCGGGATCGGCCTCGCGACGGTGCAGCGCATCGTCGCCCGCCACGGCGGACGAATCTGGCCGGAGGCGTCTCCCGGAGCTGGAGCGACCTTCTTCTTCAGCCTCGGAAACGACAGGACCTGACCCGGCTCCTCATCCCGGCTCCGCGCGGACGACCCTGTCACGGCCCCGTCCTTCGTCCTCACGCTCGCCCTCGGCGTCTCTCCGACCGCCGAGAGCAGCAGGTCGCCGACACCGTGCCCCCGGTCGTCGTTGACCCGCTCGAGCCCGGCGTTCCGACGCTCGAGGCTCGGCGTACGAAGAGGGCTTCAGGCCCCCCTTCCCGTCGGAAGATCCGGTCGCGGGACTGGGCGATCTCGAGAGGGGAGCTGCCCTTGAATGCGAAGCCGAGGATGCCCACCTCCTTCGCGGCCGCTTCGTCCACCGACCTCACTTCGTCCCGGGGCCGCGAACAAAACTCGGCGAGGGCCTCCTCGGGGTCGGTGAGACCGGTCACGCAGTCGCCGAGGTCGACGAGGCTGAGCGAGACGAGCTCGACCAGGGGCTCCTCGTCGTCGACGAGGAGAATCCTCTCACCCGACCTCCAGTCCACCATGCCGTCGTTGTCTCCCTGACCCAGGGCATTGTCTCTATGGGAGTCGTGAGACCCCGGGTGCGATCCCGTTTGCCTCCGCAAGGCGGAGGGAGCGGCTCGAATCCACGGCGAGCCCGCCTCCGTCGACGGTGTCAGGCGGGGTCGACGCTCTTCGGCGGGTGGCCCGTTGCCGTCGGCGTCACCGCCTCCAGGCCGTGGCTCTTCGGGCCGCGCTCGCTCCTCCAGAGGAGGAACGAGAAGACGAAGCCGAGCATGGCCAGGGACCCCAGCGCGAACATGACCGGGTTCCAGCCCGCCGGGTTCGTGGCGCTCGCGTGAGCGCCGTCCTTCAGGAGACCGAGGCCCCAGCTCATGCCGGCCCAGCCCACCTGCTGGCAGAACGTCATGAGCGCGTAGGCCGAGCCGAGCCTGGCCTCGGGAACGAGGTAGGTGACCGCCGGCCAGAGGACCGCCGGGACGAGCGCGAAGGCGAGGCCGAGCATTCCCATCAGGATCGTCGGGGAGATCGAGGTGCCGGCCAGGAGGAAGAACGGAGGCACGAGGAGCGCCGAACCGGCCGCCATCAGGAGCGCGCGCTTGCCGATCTTGTCGGCGAGGAGGCCGAAGAGCGGCATGCCGATCATCGAGAGGAGCGGGAGGATCGACTTGAGGTTCCCGGCGGCCTCGGGCGAGAGACCCTTGGCCTCGATGAAGTAGAGGTTTGCGAAGGTGCGGAATGGGAAGATCGTCGCGTAGAAGGCGACGCAGAGGCCGACGACCCACCAGTAGCCGAGGTCGAACCGGACGAGGTCCGACCAGACGAGCTTGTCGGTCGCGCCGGGCCGCGAGACGGCGTAGACCCTCGTGGCGCGCCTCTCGAGACCGGCGTAGACGATGGCGAAGACGAGCCAGAGAAGCCCGAGGCACGCCGCGAGGAGGAGGGGGGGCTGCCAGCTTCCGAAGAGCGACTTCGCGAAGTCGGGCGACTTGTCGGCGGCCCACGAGCCGAGCCGCGCGATGAGGAGCTGGATCGCGAGGGCGAAGGAGATCTCCTTCCCCTTGAACCAGCGTCCGACGACCGTCGTCGCCGCGACGATGAAGAGCTCCGAGCCGATTCCGAGGAGGAAACGGCCGATCATCATCCCGGCCCACGGGCTGCCGGGGAGGAGCGCCGGGAGGACGGCGATCGCGATGCTCCCCACGGCGCCGATCGTCCCGAACAGAACGGCCGAGGCCGCCACGCCGATCCGGTCGATCAGGACGCCCCCCGCGATCAGCGTCAGGAGCGCCGCGACGTTGTAGGCCGTATCGAGGAGCCCGACCTGTGCGCCCGTGAAGCCGAAGGCCTTCTCGAGGAGCGGCGTGACCGGGTAGAGGGCGTCGAAGACGTAGTAGTTGCCGAACATCGCCGCGCTGCACGAGAGCAGCACGAGCCACCGGTAGAAGGAAGGCGGCGGCGACAGCGTGGGCGAGGCGCTCGGAGGCGTGCTGGCGGGCATCCGGGAAGTCTAGCCGGTCCGATATGATCGGGAGCAGTACGGCGAATGAGAGATCAGGAGGTTTCCATGGCGAACCTGTCCCTGTCCGACTACCTCTCCAAGCAGGGTCTCGACAAGTGGATCGAGGCGCTCTCGATCCCCGACGCCCCTGCCCGCCGCGAGGGCGTCCGCGTCTCGCTCGCCTTCTTCGCCTCGCAGATGCCGACCCTCCCGACCTCCGCGGCCCTCTTCTTCCTCGCCGCGATGGATCTCTCGCGTCCGGTCCGCTCCGTCGTCCTGCCGAAAGGGACGGAGCTCGCGGCATACCGGGTCCCGACCGAGCCCCCGCACAAGCTCTTCTACACGAAGGTCGGCGCTTCCCGGCACGAGCTCGGAATCAACCCGGCCGACCGTTCCTTCGTCCGCTTCGAGGTCCTCCGGGACGCCTCGGCCCTCGAGGCGCACACCACCGGGACGATCGACACCTGGACGAAGCGCTTGCCCGGCCAGGCGGTGACCGTCGCCCCGCGCTCCAACGCGACCGGGTACATGGCGACGGCGGGCGGGATCCAGTACATCGTCCCGAACGCCGCTTCGTACCTGAAGCCGACGCAGTTCCAGGGCCTCTGAGGAGGGGGCCCGGGCGCGCGACCGGCCTTGCTACGATCCGCGCCGTGACACCCGCACCTTCCACCTCCGACTTCGACGTCGTCGTCCTGGGCGGCGGCCCGGGAGGCGAACGCGCCGCGATCCAGGCCGCCAAGGCGCACAAGCGCGTCGCCCTCGTCGAGCGGGCCGCCGTCGTCGGCGGAGCTCGCGTGAACTGGGGGACGATCCCTTCGAAGACTCTCCGGGAGAGCGCCCTCTTCTTCCTCGGCATGACCCGGCACCGGCTCCACGGCTTTCAGACCGAGGTGACGGACGACGTCACGGTGGCCGATTTCATGTACCGCGAGCGGCTCGTCGTCCAGCGCGAGCTGGACATGATCAACGCGTCGCTCGGGCGCTACCGGATCGAGGTCTTCCGGGGCCACGGCCGCTTCGTCGACGAGCACACGGTCGCCGTCGAGGGGAAGGACGGGCGTCGCAAGGGGACCCTGAAGGGCGACGTCTTCGTCATCGCGACCGGGTCGAGCCCGAATCGCCCCGCCGACGTTCCGTTCGATGCCGAGAGCGTCTTCGACAGCAACACGATCCTGAAGCTCCCACGGATGCCGAAGACGATGACCGTCCTCGGGGCGGGAGTCATCGGCATCGAGTACGCATCGATCTTCGCGGCGCTCGGCGTCTACGTGACGCTCGTCGACACGCGGGACCGGCTTCTCCCCTACCTCGACCGCGAGATCGTCACGATCCTCGGCCGCGAGCTGGGCGAGCTGCACGTCGAGATCCTGCACGACGACCGCTACCTCAACGTCGAACCCGTCCCGGGCTCCCCGCCCCGGGTGACGATCGAGACGCAGAAGGGACGCCGGATCACGTCCGACGTCCTCCTCTACTGCGTCGGACGCGACGGCAACACGAGGGACCTCGGCCTCGAGACGATCGGCCTCGTTCCCGACAAGTACGGACTGCTGAAGGTGAACGGCGACCTGCAGACGACGCACCCGCACATCTACGCCGTCGGCGACGTCATCGGCTACCCCGCCCTCGCCTCGACCTCGATGGAGCAGGGGCGACGGGCGATGCGCCACGCGTTCGGCCTGACCGGCACGTCCGCGAGCACGGAGAACATCCCGTTCGCCATCTACTCGATCCCGGAGGTGAGCTACGTCGGCGAGACGGAGGAGAAGCTGCAGGAGAAAGGGATCGACTACGTCGTCGGCCGGGGCCACTACGGGATGAACCCGCGCGGGCAGATCATCGGCGACACCCAGGGACTCCTGAAGCTCGTCTTCGACGCGGCGACCGCCCGTCTCATCGGCGTCCACATCGTCGGGCACTCGGCGAGCGAGCTCGTCCACATCGGGCAGGCCTACATGAAGATGCAGGCGACGGCCTTCGGTATCGCAGAATCGCTCTACAACTACCCGACGCTGTCCGACATGTACCGGCACGCCGCCCTCACGGCCGTCTCCGAGCTCGTGAAAAGGCAGGCAAGCGGCGCCGGCTGATCTCGACTATCCTGCCCGACGGCTTTCGGGGAGGCTCCCTCCCCGCTTCTTTTCTGCGAGGAGGACGGCATGGCGGCCATCGAGCAGCTTCTGGCCAGGGGCAGCGACTTCATCTGGGGTTGGCCCCTCATCATCCTGCTCTTCGGGACCCATCTCTTTCTGACGATCCGCCTCGGCTTCCCCCAGAAACACCTCTGGAAGGCGATCAAGATCTCCTTCAGCCGGGAGAAGGAGGGGGCCGGAGACGTCAGCCAGTTCGGCGCGCTGACGACCGCCCTGGCCGCGACGATCGGGACCGGGAACATCGTGGGCGTCGCGACCGCCGTCGCCGCGGGCGGTCCCGGCGCCGTCCTCTGGATGTGGCTGACGGGCGTCTTCGGCATCGCGACGAAGTACTCCGAGGCGCTCCTCTCCGTCCGTTTCCGGGTCCAGGACGCGAATGGCGCAATGTGCGGCGGCCCGATGTACGTCCTCGAACGAGGGATGAACGCGAAGTGGCTCGGCGTCATCTTCGCCGCGCTCACGTCCGTCGCCGCCTTCGGAATCGGGTGCACGGTCCAGGCGAACTCCATCGCCAGCCTCGCGCAGGAGACGTTCGGGATTTCGCCGTGGGTCAGCGGCGCGCTCATGACGGTTCTGACGGCGATCGTCATCCTCGGAGGCATTCAGTCGATCGCGAAGGTCTGCGAGCTCCTCGTGCCCTTCATGGCGGGTTTCTACGTCCTCGGCTGCGCATATCTCCTGGTGCTTCACTGGGAGACGCTCCCCGCGGCGGTCCGCATCATCTTCTCCAGCGCCTTCAGCGGGCAGGCCGCCATCGGCGGCTTTCTCGGCGCGGGAATGAAGGAGGCGATCCGCTTCGGCGTCGCGCGTGGCCTCTTCTCGAACGAGTCGGGCCTCGGCAGCGCCCCGATCGTCGCGGCAGCCGCGAGGACCAAGAACCCCGTCCGCCAGGCGCTCGTCTCCTCGACCGGCACGTTCTGGGACACCGTGGTCGTCTGCGCGATGACCGGCCTCGTCGTCGTCAACTCGGGCGACTGGCACGCGGGCCTGAAGGGCGCGGCGCTGACGAAGACGGCCTTCAGCCACATCCCGCACGTCGGCCCGATCGTCCTGACCGTCGGTCTCCTGACGTTCGTCTTCTCGACGATCCTCGGCTGGTCGTACTACGGAGAGAAGGCCGCCGAGTACCTCTTCGGGCCACGGATCGTCCGCCCCTACCGCGTCCTCTGGGTCGCCGCCGTCATGGTCGGCTCCGTCGCGACCCTTCCGGCCGTCTGGTCGTTCGCCGACATCGCCAACGGCATGATGGCGATCCCGAACCTGGTCTCGCTCCTCGTCCTGAACGGCCTGATCGCCTCCGAGACGAAGAAGTACCTGACGACCGGACACCTCGACGACGCCGCACCCACGGAGTGAGCCCGAGGCCCCGGACGGAGCCGCCGACCGCCGCCGTCAGTGAACGGGGAGCTTCTCGTGCCGGAAAGCGCGCCCCTGGGGGCCGTAGGAAGCCGTCACCTGGCCGTGGCCTCGCAGGATCCAGCGGTAGGTGACGAGCCCCTCGAGGCCGACCGGCCCCCGGGCGTGAAGCTTCCCCGTCGCGATGCCGACCTCGGCCCCGAGGCCGTAGCGCATGCCGTCGGCGAAGCGGGTCGAGGCATTGTGGTAAACGCCCGCGGCGTCCACCTCCGCGAGGAACCGCTCGGCCGCGAGACGGTCGCCGGTGACGATCGCCTCGGTGTGGGACGAGCCGTAGCGGTTCACCCAGGCGATCGCCTCGTCGAGGCTCTCGACGACCTTCACGGAAACCACCGGGGCGCCGTACTCGGTCCGCCAGTCCTCCTCCGTTGCCGGGGCGACGGGGAGCCCGTGCGCGGCCGCGCACGTCTCCTCGCAGCCGCGCACCTCGACCCTATTCTCGAGGAGAGTCCCGAGGAGCGGGAGCATCACGTCCGCCACGGTCGCCCGGTGGACGAGGACGGTCTCCACGGCGTTGCAGGCCGCCGGGTAGGTCAGCTTGGAATCGAGGACGATGGAGAGCGCCATCTCCGGGTCGGCGGCCGCGTCCACGTAGACGTGGCAGACCCCTTCGGCGTGCCCGAGGACCGGAATCCGCGTCCGCTCCCGGATCGACTTCACGAGGGCGTTCGAGCCGCGCGGGATCACGAGGTCGACGAGGTCGTCCAGGGCGAGGAGGGCGTCGACCGACTCGCGATCGGGGATCGACTGGACGGCGTCTTCCGGGAGGCCCGCTTCCGCCAGCCCCGCCCGGATCGCCCCGACGAGCGCCGCCGTGCTCCGGGCCGCCTCGCGGCCTCCTTTCAGGATCACGGCGTTCCCCGACTTGATGGCGAGCGCCGAGATCTGCGTCACGGCATCGGGACGTGCCTCGAAGACGGCCGCCAGGACGCCGAGCGGGCAGGAGACCTTCTCCAGGACGAGGCCGTCGTCCAGGAGCGTCCGGGTGAGGACGCGGCCTGCCGGGTCCTCGAGCCGTGCCACCGCGCGGACGCCGTCGACCATCCCGGCGAGCTTCGCGGCGTCGAGCCGGAGCCGCGAGAGGAGCGCTTCCGTCATGTCGCCGCGCGCTGCGCGCTCCTCGGCCTCGCCGACGTCGGCCGCGTTCGCCTCCAGGATCGCGGCGGCGCCGGCTTCGAGGCGTGCGGCGATCTCGTCGAGCGCGGCGCTCTTCGAGCGCGGCG
Organism: Holophagales bacterium; assembly: GCA_016719485.1. Classification (NCBI taxonomy): domain Bacteria; kingdom Pseudomonadati; phylum Acidobacteriota; class Holophagae; order Holophagales; species Holophagales bacterium. Next base: position 6,005 of record JADJZB010000005.1, on the reverse strand, counting down.
TGAGCGTGGCGAGCCTGCGGGAAGCGGCCTTGGCGCTCTCCGCGGCTCTCCGGACGTCCGTGCTCATTTCGCCTCCCCCTCTCCTGCCGCGTCTCTCACGACGACGTTGTTGCGCGTCACGAGGGCGTCGTAGCCCCTGGGGACTCCTCCCCGCGCCTCGTCCGAGCGTCGCCCGACGAGCTTCGCGGCGTCGGCGCGGCCGTAGTTGACCTGGCCGCGGGCGAACTGAGCCCCGTCGCTCCCGAGGATCCTCACGACGTCCCCCTTCTCGAACTCCCCCTCCAGGGCGGTGACGCCGGCGGGGAGGAGGGACGCCTTCCCGGAAACGAGCGCCGCGCGGGCGCCGTCGTTGACGTGGATCGCTCCGGAGGGAAGGGCCGCCCAGGCGATCCACCGGCGCTTGCCGGTGAGCGTGCTCTTCGGAAGGAAGAGGGTCCCTGCATCCTCCCCCGCGAGAATCTCCTCGAGCACGCCGGGCCTGCGGCCGCTCGCGATGACCGCGAGAGCGCCGGAGGCGGTGGCGATGGCGGCCGCTTCGAGCTTCGTGGCCATCCCGCCCCGTCCCCGGGCGCCGGCCCCTTCGGCGAGCGCGCGGACCCCCGGGCTCACCTCCGCGACGACGGGGATCCGCCGCGCCAGGCGATTCCGGGAGGGGTTGGCGGTGTGAAGGCCATCGACGTCGGAGAGGATCACGAGGAGGTCCGCCCCGACCTTGGTCGCCACGAGGGCCGAGAGCTTGTCGTTGTCGCCGAAGACGTGCCCCGCCGGCGCCTCCAGCTCCGCCGTCCCCACGGTGTCGTTCTCGTTCAGGACCGGGATGACACCGAGGGAGAGGAGCTCCTCGAGCGTGGCCCGGAGCGCGAGGTATCGCCCGCGGCTCGCGAAGTCGTCCTCCGTCAGGAGGACCTGCGCCGCGGTGACGCCGACCTTCTCGAACGCGTCGGACCAGATCGACATGAGCCGCCCCTGCCCGATCGCCGCGCAGGCCTGCTTGAGGGCGAGTGACTTCGGCTTTCCCGAAAGGCCCAGCCGCTGGGCCCCGAGGCCGACCGCGCCGGAGGAGACGACGACCATTTCCCGCCCCTTCCGGCGCTCTGCGGCGACGGCCTCGATCAGGCCGTAGAGGCGCCCGAGGGCGAGGGCGCCGTCGTCGCCCATCACGACGTTCGTCCCCACCTTCACGACGACCCTTCGGGCGGCTGAGACGCGGCTGCGGGCTGCGGCGACCCGGTCCGCGGGAAACTCGATCTCAGGATTCATGGTCGAATCGTAGCTCCCCCTCGGCCGGCCCGGCGGAGCGGACGCGGGAAGGCTCCCGACCTTCCTTCCGGCCTAGAATGCCTCCCGGGCGCTGCGGCGCCCGAACTCACCAGGAGGAAGAGATGAAGATCCTGATCGCCGACGCCTTCGATGACTCCCTCCCCGGCCGCCTGACGCCGTTCGGAGAGGTCACGCAGGATGCGGCGAAGATCGCCGAAGCCGAGGTCCTCCTCGTCCGGTCGAAGACGAAGGTCACGAAGGAGTACCTCGACGCCGCTCCGAACCTGCAGCTCATCATCAGGGGTGGCGTGGGCCTCGACAACATCGACGTCGAGGCCGCCCGCTCGAAGGGCATCGAGGTCCGGAACACTCCGCGCGCCTCGTCCATCGCCGTCGCCGAGCTGACGATGGCCCTGATGATGACCGTCCCCAACCGGATCATCGAGGGGCACAACGGCATAAGGGAAGGGAAGTTCCTGAAGAAGGAGCTGAAGCGGACCGAGCTCTACGGAAAGACGCTCGGCCTCCTCGGAGCGGGCCTCATCGGCACCGAGGTCGCACGCCGCGCCATCGCGTTCGGGATGCGCGTCGTGGCGCACGACCACTACATCTCCAACCACGCCCTCGCCGAGATGGTGGAGGACGACCACGAGCTCTTCGCGCTCTCCGACTACATCTCGATCCACCTGCCGCTCACCCCGGAGACGAAGGATGATCGACAAGAACGCGATCGCGAAGATGAAGGACGGCGTCATCCTCGTGAACACCGCCCGCGGCAAGGTCGTCGTCGAGGAGGACCTCGCCGAGGCGCTGAAGAGCGGGAAGGTGCGCGCCTACGCGACCGACGTCTTCTACAGCGACCCGCCCGACCCGTCGTGCCCGCTCCTCACGGCCCCGAACGTCGTCATGACGCCGCACATCGGCGGCTCCTCGAAGGAGAACCTCCTGCGGATCGGGGACAACGTCATCGACATCCTGAAGAAGTGGAAGCGCTGACGGCGCGATTCGCTTCACGGATCCTGATCGGGACGGCGGCCCTCTCCTGGGCCGCCGTCGCCGTTTCGGCACCCCCCCGCCTCCTCGTCGCGTCACCTCCCGCTCTCGCCGCCTACGCGCGGGAGGTGGAGCGGCTCGATCCGAAGGCGTTCGTCCCCGCGATGGAGCTGACGGGCCTCTGGGACCCGGGCGAGGTGCGGGTCCTTGTCGCGCCGGAGGGCAGCCCCCTCGCCCGGCGCGCCCCCGCCTGGGCCGTGGCATATGCCGACCCTCCGGCAGGGACGGTCGTCCTGATCCCGACGCGGACGCCGGTTTGGCCGGACGACGGGCTTCCCGACGTCGTGAGGCACGAAGTGGCCCACGTCCTGACGTTCCGGGCCGCGGGAGGGCGGATGGTGCCCCGCTGGTTCGACGAGGGGCTCGCGATGGCCGCGGGGCGCGAGCGCGTGATCGAGGACGACGTGCGCGAGGCGCTTGCCATCCTCACCGGGCCGCGCCTCAGGTTCGCGCAGGTCGACGGGCTCTTCCACGGAGGGCGGAGTGACGCGAACAGGGCCTACGCGCTCTCCTCGGCGTTCTTCGGGGACCTCCTCGCCCGGCACGGGTCGGCCTTCCCGCAGCGGGTCCTTCGCCGGATGGCCGGGGGAGAGCCCTTCGAGGCGGCGTTCCGAGCGCGCACGGGCGTCGCGTTCCGCGACGAGACGGCGGTCTTCTGGACGTCGCGCCGGAGCCTCGAGCGCTGGCTTCCGATCCTGACGTCGACGGCCGCCGTGTGGCTCGGGATCGTTTTCCTCGCGGCCTGGGCGGTACGGGTCGCCCGGGGGCGACGCGCCGCGCGCCTCGCGGCCTGGGAGGCCGAAGAGCTCTCCGCGCTACGGGACGAACCGCTCGAGCCCGAGCGTCTTCGGGACGGCGACGACGAGGACCCGCCTCTCGTCCACTGACGGGTCGCGGGAGGGCTTCATCGCCCGTCGAAGACCAGCCAGGCCCAGTTCGCGACGACCGCGAGAACCAGCGCGGCCCGAAGCGTGACGGGGAGCGTCCGTGGCTCGGGCACGCCGCGCCCGGAGAGAGCCATCGCGAGCGCCACGGCACCGCCGGCCACGAACAGCAGCGCCGCCAGGGAGAAGAGCGGGTTCCAGACGAACGCGGCGGGCAGGTCGAGCCGGGCGAGGGCGAGGGTCGCCCGTCCGCTTCCGCACCCCGGGCAGGGGACGCCCGTGAGGACCTTCGCCAGGCAGGGCGGGAGCGCCGACGCCGCGCGCGAGACGAGGCCCGGCGCTGCGAGGGCGAGGGCGGCCGTGCTCGCCGCGGCCGCCCCCCAGAGGAACCCGAGCTGGACGGCGGCCGGCCGCCGCGGGTCGCCGGCCGCCGCCTCGCCGGGCTCGGTCACGCCGTCATCGCCCCGCGAACGCCGCCGCGAGACCACCGATGACGACCGCCACGACGACGACGATACAGACGCAGCAGACGGCGAACGGGATCAGGACCCCCGCGATCGCCTTCCCCTGCGTCGTCCGGTGCATCCGGACGGCTCCCATCACCATCAGGATCAGGTTCCAGACGACCGCGACGAGGCCGCCGACGAACGGAATGACGTTCGCGAGGTTCGACACCGACGCGTAGGAGACGGCGCGGAACGTTCCCTCGAAGCCGGAGGTCGAGTCCTTCGTCGCGCCGACGATCAGGAAGCTGGCGTGGTAGATCGCCGCGCCGACGAAGAGCCCGATGAGGACGAGGATCGGCGCGAGCCCGACCTGGATCAGGAGCGCGCCGGCGTTCGTCGCCATCGCTCCGCCGAGCCTTTCCTTCATCTCCGGAGGGAGGAATGCCGTCCACGCCTGCCCGAAGAGACTGCTCCAGACGCTGGAGACGGCGATGCCGATCCACGATACGAGGATGGCGAAAATGAGGGGCTCCGCGTAGTCGCCCTTCTCCTTCGTCCGCTGCCACGCGTCCGCGGGGTTCGTGATGAAGAGCTTGATCGTCTCGAGGAACGCGTTGACGAAGCCCAGCTCGGCGCGCCGCTCCCACGGGAGCCCCACCTGCGGGACGGCGCCGTACGGCGGCGGGGGCGGAGGCGGCAGGGGCGGCGTCGGCGGTGGAGGAATGTCCGGGGTGTCGCTCGACATGTCGTGCTCCTTCGAAGGACGTCAAGGGGTCAGGTCTTGATTCTCGATTCTACAGCCCGTCCGGGCGGCGCCTCTTCAGGCCGTCACGCCCCGAGCCGGTGTATCTCGTCGTTCTCCACGATCCGCACGCCGGCGAGCACGCCGCCCGCCACCGCGACCATCGCGGCAGCGACCACCTCCGACGGGACCGGCTTCCAGCGCGCGAGCGGACCAGCCATGGCCCACGAGACGAGGCCCGAGACCACGATCGCCGCCCGCTCGGCAGGCCGGCTGTCCGCCCGCTCCCCCACGAGCAGCGACGGACGGAAGAGGGCGACCCCGTCGAAGCCGACCGACTTCACCGTCTCCTCCGCCTCGCCCTTCGTCCGGTTGTAGAAAACTCTCGACCGCGGGTCGGCCCCGAGGGCGCTCACGAGGAGGAAGCGGGTCGCTCCGGCGCGGCGCGCCAGCCGCGCGAAGGCGGCCACGGCCTCGACGTCGACCGCGCGAAACGCGACCTCGGAGCCCGCTCGCGCGATCGTGGTCCCGAGGGCGCAGAGCGCCGTCCGGACGGGCGGCACCGCGACGCCCTCGAGTCGGCCGAAATCCGCCACGACCTCCGTGAGCCGTCCTCCAGCGCCTCCGAGCGGCCGCCGCACCACAGCCACCACGCCCGGCCCCGTCTCGTCCTCGAGCAGTCGTCTTACGAGCGCCCCCCCCACGAGGCCGCTCGCGCCCGCGACGAGGAATGGGGTCAGGTCTTGATTTTCCATTATGGCGGCTCGGCCGAGCCCATCAGAGCTTCTCTACGAACGCCGCCAGCTTCGCGTCCTGACCGGCGAGCGTCTCGCCCCGCCGGACGAGGACGGAGGCCTGCGCAACGCCGACGCCGAGGCACCCGGCGATCGCGGCGAGGGCGCGCGCGACCGGGAACGCAGCGCCCAGGCGAGAAGAGCGCGATCGACGAGGTGCTTGCGCGGGCAGCGGCCATCCGCTCGAGGGCGATCTTCCTCGAGTCAGGCCGCGAAAACCGCCCGACCTCCCTCCCGCGCCTCGTCACCGGCTCGCTTGGGCCCGCGGCACTTCCCTGGCCGCGGACTTCCGGGTTGCCTTCCGTCCGCCTGCGGGAGAACTCGGACCCGAGGAAGACCTGCCCGCGCAGCTGGCTCCACGGGTCGTAAAGCCGGAGCCCTTCCCTTCCGGAAACGAAGGCGACGTGGCGCCGGCGCGCCCTCGAGCGGATCTCCGTCTGAACCGCTCGCGCAGGTCCACGCGGTGTCGAGCCACTCGGGACCCTCTCGACGAGTCCGGCCGTGGCCTTGTAGCTCGACCAGGGCCAGGACGCCGCAGTTCGGGCGAAGCCGACCTTCACCGGGTTCAGCACGACGTAGCGGGCGACTTCCAGCAGGTGCGCGTCCCTTTCGAAGGATCGCCTTGAACCGGCCCTCGAAAGGGCGCCCCGCCCGGCCGTGCCGGCGGTTGAAGCGCTGCGTCGTGACGCTGTTCAGGGTCACGCATCCCCGCGAGAGGGTCGGCTCGGGCGTCTCGGACGAGGAGGGTGGTAGTGGTTCCCCATCAGGACGTAGGCGTGGAGGCGCCAGCCGTGAGGGAGACTGTCCGTCCGAGGACCGAGAGGAA